>JBBFMI010000021.1:0-14494 GCA_037478635.1 Candidatus Geothermincolales bacterium
TGTGGAAGACCTTGTCCGGCAGGGCCTTGGACAGGGGATAAAGCATACCCTCCTCGGTGGCCACCACGAACTCCCGGGCGGGGGAGCTGCGGGCGGCCTCCACCATCCCCGAAGTGCTCCTCACCTGGTGCGCCAGCGCGATCACCTCCTCGGTGCATTCCGGGTGGGCGATCACCTCCGCCCCCGGATGGGCCTCGAGCGCCTCCTTCACCTCCTGGGCGGTGATCTCCTGGTGGACCGGGCAGTACCCATCCCAGGGGATGATCCTCTTCCCCTCCACCTGGGAGGCGACGTAACGGGCCAGGTTCCGGTCGGGGAGAAATATTATCTCTTCCTCCTCCACCGCCCTGACCACCTTGACCGCGTTGGAGGAGGTGCAGCAGTAATCGCTCACCGCCTTTACCTCCGCCGTGGTGTTCACGTAGGCGACCACCGCCGCCCTCGGGTGCCTGCGGCGGAATTCCAGTACCGACGCGGCATCGGCCATGTCCGCCATCGGGCACCCGGCATTCAGGTCGGGGAGCAGGACGATCTTGTCGGGATTCAAGATGGCGGCCGTCTCGGCCATGAAGTGGACCCCGCAGAAGACTATCACCTCCGCGTCGGTCTCGGCCGCCTTCTGGGCAAGGCCCAGGGAATCTCCGGTGAAATCGGCTATGTCCTGGACCTCGGGCCTCTGGTAATTGTGGACCAGGATGACCGCCCGGCGCCTCTCCTTGAGCTCCACGATCCTCTGCTTGAGCTCCTCCGGCGGCAGCGGGATCTCTTCCGGCACGCTCCACTCCATCTCCCTTTTCCTCCCTTAGACAAGTTACTGCCAGTTATTGCCATCTTCACGCGGGCTCGCCGGCAACTCTAATCCCGGCGTCCAACCACTCCCGATAAACCTATTGGCCATCGACGGCCGGCAACGCGAACGGGGCATCTCGTATCAGGCGCCTGCGCGCGGACCGTATTCTCCCGCCAGGTCGGCCAGGGTCTTTGCCGCCAGGGCTTTTCTCATGGCCTCGGTGGCCTCCTTCCACAGGCCACTCACCACGCACTCCTGCCGCCGGGGGCAGAAGCTCTCGTCCTCCACGCACTCCACCAGCTTCAACTTCCCGATGGCGGCCTCGACGATCTCAAGGACGGTGATCTCCGCCGGGGGCCTGGTGAGCAGGTACCCGCCCTTTACCCCCCTGGTGCTCCTCACCAGGCCGGCAGCCCTGATGGGGATGAGGACCTGTTCGAGGTACCTTTCGGATATGCCCTGTCTGCGGGCCACATCCTTGAGATAGACCGGCCTGTCGCCCTGCTGATTCATGGCAAGGTCGAGAAGGGCCCTCACCGCGTACCTGGCCTTGGTGGGAAGCCTCACTCCCTTACCCCCTTTCGACCTCCGAGGAAGTGCTTGACCATGGGTATCGAACCGGGCTCGAATCCCTGATCATCTCGTGGTCCTGCTTCCTCATCCCGAACCGACCCCATTCCTGATCCAACGTGGGGATATGCTCCTGATCCTCTCCACCAACCGGGGAAGGACCTCGATGACCAGTTCTATCTCCTCTTCCGTGGTATACCTGCTCAGGGAGAAGCGGATTCCACACCGGGCGACCTCCGGGGGTATCCCCATGGCCATCAGCACGTGGGAAGGCTCAATGTCCCCCGACGAGCAGGCCGAGCCGGTGGAGACGGCTATCCCCTCCATGTCCAGGGCCATGAGCAGCGCTTCCCCCTCCGCCCCCAGGAAACTCACGTTGACGATGTTGGGCAGGGACGGCACCGGCTCTTCCGGCAATGGTCCGTTGACCTTGATGCCATCGATCCTCTCGGCGATTCCCCGTATGAGCTTCTCCCGCAACGACCTCATCCTCTCGGCCGCTTCTTCCATCTCCGACACCGCCAGGCTCAGCGCCCGCGCCATGGCGGCGATGGCCGGCACGTTCACCGTGCCCGGCCTAAGGCCCCTTTCGTGTCCTCCCCCGTGCAATATGGGTTCCAGGGCAGTGCCCCGGCGCACGTACAGGGCGCCCACTCCCTTGGGACCGTGGAACTTGTGCCCGGAAACCGATAGCAGGTCGACTCCCAACCGGTTCACGTCCACCGGCACCTTTCCCAGCGCCTGGACGGCATCGGTATGGACGGGGATGCCCCTTTCCCGACCGATCCTCGCTATCTCCTCCACCGGCTGCATCACCCCGGTCTCGTTGTTGGCGAGCATGACGCTCAGAAGGACCGTGTCCCTCCTGATGGACCTCTCCACTTCCTCGGGATCGACCCTTCCGTGCCGGTCCACCGGCAGGTAGGTGACCTCGTACCCCTCTCTTTCCAGGGCTTGGCAACAATGCAGGACCGCGTGATGTTCCACGGCCGAGGTGATTATGTGTCTCCCCCTTTCCCGGAGCGCCCTGGCCACCCCCTGGATGGCGAGGTTATCGCTCTCCGTCCCCCCACTGGTGAAAACGATCTCCTCCGGATCCGCCCCCAGCACTTCGGCCACCTCCGCCCTGGCCTTCTCCAGGCGTCTCCGGGCCTCCTGGCCGAAGGAATGGACGCTCGCGGAGTTCCCGAAGAGATCACGGTAGACGGCGACCATCTCCTCCAGGGCTTCCTGCCTTACCTGGGTAGTGGCCGCGTTGTCCAGGTATACGCGCCTCAACCCGATCACCCCTGCTCAGAGCCACCTGTCAGGAACTTCTTTTCCACGTCAACCGTTCACCAACTTCCCGCCACCTGCCAGCCGGGCGATAGACCGCGCCCGGTTGGGGCGGACACCCTTAGATTAATTCCAACCGGCTTCCCGGGGAAAGCTCTTCCCGATGGAGAAGCCTTTGCCTGCCAGGGCCGAAAGGAGCCGCCATCCTCCGGCCGCGACCCTCCCGCCGGGCCCTCTCCCTCAATGTCCAACGGTGACAATGCCGGGACAACGCGGGTCAACCTCCTTGCCCTCCCGGGGAATGGCCAGCAGATGCGGCGGGGAGATCACTATCAGCGCCCTGTAGGGGCAGACCTCCACGCACTTGCCACAACCCGTGCAGCGCTCCTCCAGCAGGAGCACCGGGTCTTTCTGGGACGACCTGGCAAGGGCCCGCTGATCGCAGAAAACCGAGCAATAGCCGCAGTGGACGCACTTTTCCTCCAGTCTCGCCACCCGGGCGGGCCGCGCCCCCCCGACACCTTTGCCCTCCGGGGCATCGGCATCCGCTCGCCACGAGTTCCCAGCCGCAATACCGCCCGTTATCGCCATGATCCCTCCTCGAGAAACCTCTACAGATGCAAACCGCCTCCGTTTCCGACTTATCAGCCCCGCTTAAACCCTTTTGGGACCTCTTCCACGGTTAATAATCCACCTGCCGGCGTCCTTTCGCCCGAACGCCTCTTTTCCAACCCCGACCTCGGGAGAATGCTAGGCCGGGGGCCTCAAATCCAGGGTCTTGAACCTGTAACCCTCGCCCGGTCGGGGTATGGGGGCCACCGGCTCGGTCAGGGTGAATTCCCCGCTCTCGATCCACTCCTTCAAGGTCTCGGCTATCTCCCTAGCCGCGGGATAGCTGGAAAGGGGCACGGTCGGGACCTTCTCGCCGAGCACCTCTATCTCTCCCGAGAACAGCTCGGCGTAGCTCACCCTGCCCAGTATCTCCGGTCTCCTCCGCGGATAGGCGTCGCTGTAATCCACCACCACCGTGTATATGTCCTCGTTCCTCACCGCGGCGAACCTGCAGATATCCTCGTTCAGGACAGGTATGGGGATGCCGACGCCGACCGCGAGGCTGACCCCGTAACCCCTGAAGGAAACCCCCCTCAACCATCGAGGGTCCATGCCCTTCAGGTCCCCGATGACGGCGAGGGTGCCGGCCGGCGACAGGGGAACTCCGTTCTCTCCCCTGGGAACCTCGGGATTGTGCTGGGTCCCCTGCCACGCCACGTAGCCCACCCCACCTCCCAGGAAGATCCTGGTGCCGACGCCCACGGTAAGGTAAAGGGGGTCGTTCAGGAGGGGCGATAGCTGGCCGGCGCTGCAGTAGGTCGCGTTGCCCAGTCGGGGCTTCAGCTCGCCCATGTAGGTGTAAATGGTGTTATCCGAGGTGTTGACCGCGCAATTGTAGTTCTGGTAAGCGTTCCTCGGGTTGTAAAGCACCGCCTCGTTGACTTCCTCCAGGCGCAGGAGGGTCCTTATCCCGCGAGAGGGATAGCAATCCGTCCCGTAAGCCTCTGCCTCCAAGAGCACGTCCTTCCCGCTCACCAGGTCCTCGATCACGTGCCCGCCCCCGTACGGGAACTCGCCGGGATAATCCCGGTTGCGCGGATCGCTTTCCGGCAGGGCGGTAGCGCCTATGTAGATATCCACCGCCGCCAACCCGGCATAGGCGGGGACCCCGTTCAGGAGCACCTTTCCTCCTCCCAGCTTTATCCTGGGAGCCGGGTGCCCCAGGTTGAGGAAGGCCCCGGAGGAGCACATGGGGCCGAAGGTGCCGGTGGTCACCACGTCCACCTCCCGGGCAGCCTTCTCCACGCCGTGCTCGGCAACTATGTCGATGATCTCCTCGGCGGTGACCACCACCGCCTTTCCCCTCCTTATCCTCTCGTTTATCTCCTCAATGGTCTTGCCCACTTTTCACCCTCCTTCGAAACGTCGGTCGAGATCCTTCATCGGCAGGCCTTGGATGGATCAGATAGCCCCGCCGAGGCCGGAGGTCTCCCGCGCACCCTCGCCCACCGGCGGATAGGGGAAGAGGGAGGTGCTGAGGTACCTCTCGCCGGTATCGGGGACGATGACCACCACCAGCTTCCCCCTGTTCTCCTTCCTCTGGGCCACCTGTAGGGCCGCCCACACGGCGGCCCCCGAGGATATGCCGGCCAGTATCCCCTCTTCCCTGGCCAACCTGCGGGCCGTCTCCTCCGCGTCCTCCTCCTCCACCTGGATGATCTCGTCGATGAGATCCGTCCTGAGGACGCGGGGAATGAACCCGGCCCCTATGCCCTGGATGCGGTGGGGAGAGGGCTCGCCACCCGAGAGCACCGGCGATCTGGCCGGCTCCACCGCTATCGCCTGGAAGGCGGGCTTGCGCCCCTTTATCACCTCCGCCACGCCGGTGATGGTCCCTCCCGTGCCCACGCCGCTCACCAGGATGTCAACCCTCCCCTCGGTATCCCTCCAGATCTCCTCGGCGGTGGTCCTCCGGTGTATATCGGGGTTGGCCGGGTTCTCGAACTGCTGGGGGATGAAGCTGTTGGGGATGCGCTTGGCCAGCTCCAGCGCCTTCTCCACCGCTCCCCTCATGCCCTTCTCGCCAGGCGTTAGGACCAGCTCGGCCCCCAGGGCGTGAAGGAGTTTCCGCCTTTCCAGGCTCATGGTATCCGGCATGGTCAGGATGAGGCGGTACCCCCGGGCGGCACAGACAAAGGCCAGTGCTATCCCGGTGTTCCCGCTGGTGGGCTCGATGATGACCGTGTCCTTGTCCAGGAGCCCCTTCTTCTCGGCATCGTCGATCATGGCCACCCCTATCCTGTCCTTCACGCTGGAAAGGGGGTTGAAGAACTCCAGCTTGGCGACCACCTCGGCCTCGGCGCCCTTCGCCAGGCGCCTCAACCTGACCAGCGGGGTGTTTCCCACCGTAGCGGTTATGTCATCGTAGATCCTCATGGGACGACCTCCTTGCAGCCGACGGGAAGGCCCGTGCGCGGGGATTACTTTATGGGAGCCCGGGACCGGATCAGCCGACCGGCCCCGGGCAGGGCATGATCATGGCGTCGTGGAGAATAGGGACACTCGAGTCCGAAATGACATGCAAGTCAAGCCGCGCCGAAAAGGCTGGACCAAGGCGAAAAAGCCCCCTTTCCTTCTGGATATCTCCCTGATCCGCCGGTCTCGTTATCATGTTTCCTTCGCCTTTCCCTTTATCATCTTCATCTCATATATTATATTAATACTATCGAAATAGTAGTAATATTTCCGTATATCGTCAACCCCCTTGGAGGGAAACGCCATGAGACCGTCGCTCGGACCGTTGAAAACTCTGGCCGAATACCTGTTGCAAGACAAGGCAGCCCACAAAAGCATCGAGGTCCTTCGCGGGTGGTTTAAAGCGCTGGGCGATGACATAAGGGCCGCCCAGGAGAGGGACCCTGCCGCCCGGAGCGTGCTGGAGATCGTCCTGGCCTACCCGGGGCTGCATGCCCTGTGGATGCACAGGCTGGCCCATCTCCTGTGGCGGAGGAAGGTGCCGGTGATCCCCCGCCTCATATCCCACCTGAACCGGTTTTTGACCGGCATCGAGATCCACCCCGGGGCAAGGATCGGCAGGGGGGTCTTCATCGACCACGGCATGGGGGTGGTGATCGGGGAGACGGCCGAGGTGGGGGACGGGGTCACCCTCTACCAGGGCGTCACCCTGGGGGGCACCGGCAAGGAGAAGGGCAAGCGCCATCCCACCATCGGCAACGGCGTGGTCATTGGCAGCAACGCTGTGATCTTGGGGCCCATCACCATCGGCGACAACTCCAAGGTGGGAGCCGGGGCGGTGGTCATCCGGGACGTGCCCCCCAACTGCACCGTGGTGGGGGTTCCCGGGAAGGTGGTGGCCCGGGAGGGAGAGCCGGTGGTAGACCTGCATCACGAGCGCATCCCGGACCCCGTGATGGACCGGATAGAGTCGCTCGACGCCATGATAAAGAAGCTGGAGAACCGGGTGGTCAGCACGCAGCTGGAGTTGCAGATGGCCGAGGAGAAACTCCGGGAGGCCCTGGAAGAGCTGAAGGACCTGGAAAGGCGGACCGCGGAAGTCCGAAGAGAAGGACGGTAACGGGTTTGTTCGGGTAAAAACCCGTATCCCCGCTCATCTGTTAACATGCTCTGGTGGAGTCATGATATTGAGGTGTATGGACCCAGGGCCGTCGGGAGAGGAGGGAACTCACCCTGCGTGCGGGTCCGAGATGGTGATCTTGAAGTTCGACCCCGAAAGGGACCCGTCTCTGGATAGTCCACGTCAAAGGGCGGAAGTCCTGGTTGGCAATTCGAAAAGGCAGCGAGTCGCTGGAAAATGACCGGGAAAAGCCTGGGAAGGGGAGATCCGTAGATGGCGCTGAAGATCTACAATACCATGTCTCGCAGGAAAGAGGAATTCGTCCCGCGGGAGGAGGGTAAGGTTTCCATGTACGTGTGCGGCCCCACCGTCTATAACTATATCCACGTGGGAAACGGCCGCGCCTACCTGGTCTTCGACGTCATCAGGAGATATCTCAGGTACAAAGGGTACGAGGTCTTCTGTGTCCAGAACTTCACCGACGTGGACGATAAGATCATAAACCGGGCGAGGGAGGAGGGTAAAAGCCCCGAGAAGGTCGCCCGTTTTTACGAGGAGGCTTTCCTCGAGGACATGAGGGCGCTACGGGTCCTTCCCCCATCGGTGACGCCCCGGGCTACCGAGACCATCCCCGAGATAATCGAGATGATTAAGACTCTGGTGGAGAAGGGCCATGCCTACGTAGTGGATGGGGACGTCTACTTCCGTGTCACCAGTTTCCCGGAGTACGGAAAGCTCTCGGGCCGCTCCCTGGAGGAGATGAGGGCCGGGGAAAGGGTAGAGGTGGACGAGAGGAAGGAACACCCCATGGATTTCGCCCTCTGGAAGGCCTCCAAGCCGGGCGAGCCTTCTTGGGAATCTCCCTGGGGTCCCGGCAGGCCGGGTTGGCACATCGAATGTTCCGCCATGTCCCTGAAGTACCTGGGCATGGGGTTCGATATCCACGGAGGAGGTCAGGACCTGATCTTTCCCCACCACGAAAACGAGATAGCCCAGTCAGAGGCATGCACGGGCCAGAAACCCTTCGTCCGCTACTGGGTGCACAACGGCTTCGTCAACATCCGCGAGGAGAAGATGTCCAAGTCGTTGGGCAACATCGTCCTGGTGAGGGAGGTCCTGGAAAGATACCCCGCGGACGTGATGAGGCTTCTCGTGCTCCAGACACATTACCGGAGCCCCATCGATTTCGGGGAGGAAGCCCTGGAAGAGGCAAAGAGGGCTTACGAGCGGATAGAGAACTGCCTGTTCGCGCTGGGCGAGTACCTCGAGCGGCACCAGGGGGCCGTGTCCCCCGTGCGCACCCAGCGGGAGGTGCAGCTGAGCGATTCCTTCTTCGAATTCGAAAGAAGGTTCGAGGATGCGATGGACGATGACTTCAACACCGCCCGGGCCCTGGGCGTGATATTCGAGCTGGTAAAGGAGATGAACACATATCTACAGGAACAGGAGGCCTTTCCCACCCCGGCAGGGCCCATAATCGTGGAACAGGGAAGGGAGCTCATCCTGAGGCTGTGCCGGGTCCTGGGGCTCTTCGAGGGGCCTTCGGAGCAGGATGTCTGCGCTGGCGAGGAGGCCGAGGTGACGGAGGTGGGTCCCCGGGTCGAGGCCCTGGTGGAGTTGTTGGTGGAGGTGAGGTCCCGGGCCAGGGCCAAGAAGGACTACGAGACCGCGGATTTCATACGGGAACGCCTGAGGGAGCTGGGCGTGAGGCTCGACGACCTGAGGGACGGCACGCGCTGGAAATTCGTGGGACCACCTTCGGGCGAGGACTCTCCTTGATGCCGGGCATCGGGGCAGATGTGTTCTCCCGGCATTGGGGAAACCCGATTTCTTCCGTTTGGCCTATAGGTCTCGGAGTCATGGAATCGGCTATCGTGTTTTCCGTTTTGCGATGAGGATCTCTCCTGTGGAGGTGTGAGGCTTGCGGTTCGAACAGGTGGAGGGAAGGAGGGCCGTGCTGGAGACCCTCAAGGGCGACCGCCAGGTCTACGAGCTCTTGCTGGCGGAGGGCCTTAAGGGGAACGAGACCCTGCGGGAGATACTGCGGATAGCCAAGGCCCGCGGGTTGCCCCTGTCCTTTCTTCCCCGGAGGGAGATCGACCGGCTGGCCAAGTCCGAGACGCACCAGGGAGTGATCCTGCGCGTAGAGCCCTATCGCTACAGCACTTTGAGGAAGATATTGGAAAAATGCGAGGGGAAGGAGGAGGATCCCCTGCTGGTGGTCTTGGACGGCGTGACCGATCCCAGGAACCTGGGAAGCATAGCCAGGACCTGCGAGGCGGTGGGTGTCGACGGGCTTATCATCCCTCGCAGCCGTTCGTCCCCGGTGACGCCGGTGGTTTTCCACACGAGCGCCGGCGCGGTGGAGAACCTCTCGGTCGCCACCGTGCCCAACCTGGCCAGCGCCATCAGGGAGCTCAAGGAGGCCGGTTTCTGGGTGGTGGGGGCGGATGCCGATGCGGAGACCAGTTGTTTCCGGGCCGACCTCACCGGGCCGCTGGCGGTGGTGATGGGTTCGGAGGGAGAGGGCCTCCACCGCTTGGTGAAGGAGAGTTGTGACGCCCTGGTGAGCATTCCCATGTTCGGCAAGGTCGCGTCCTTGAACGTGTCCGTGGCCGCGGCGGTGATCCTTTACGAGGTCCTCCGCCAGAGGGGAAAGCTCTGATGGAAAAGGTAAACGGATGTTTCTTGCGAGTTTCCCGGGACCGGAGCGACCGACCCCGGGCTTTAGGACATCATCTCGGGGAGTACCGGGCTGGCGCCGCTTTCTGAGCTGAGGCGAGGTATCCTTTGAAGGTCCTGCTGGTCGACGGCTACAACCTGATCCACTGTCACCCCTCCCTTTCCCGGACCGTGAAGCGGAGCCTGGAAGAGGCGAGGGACGAGCTTTTGCGCTTGATCGCCCCGTTGTGCGCCCCCCTCTTCTACGACGCGGTGGTGGTGGTATTCGACGCCCCATCTGCGCCCCTTCCCGCCGGGATGAAGGTCCTCGGGGGATTGCAGGTGATATACACCGGCGGTGGGCATTCGGCGGACGCGTTCTTGAGGAAGGTGGTGCTGGGCCTCGCGGGAAAGGCCGAGGTGGAGATAGCCAGCGGCGACCGGGCGGTGGCCCAGATGGCGGAGACCCTGGGGGTGGGAAGGATCTCGGGCGAGCTCTTCTGGGAGAAGGTGGAGGAGGCCCGTAGGGCCATCGGGAAGGAGCTGGAGAGGATGAAGCCGCCCTCGCGTTCGCCGGTGGAGGAGAGGATCCCCGAGGAGGTCCGGCGGGCTTTGGACCGGATAAGGAAAGGCGAGGGGTTCTGATCGAGCATTCGCGTTCGCCCATGAAGGATTTTCGGATCGCGTAAGGGAGAAGGGAAAAGGCAGAGATCTCAGGGGCACCGCCTTTGTAGTCTCGATGATCGGCGCTGACCCCGGAGAGGAATTGGGTTAAATATGGATCCACTTGAAACGGAGAGCCCTTCTATCCGGGTCACATGCACGCTCGCTATTCAAAAAAATGGAGCCGGTGAGAGGAATCGAACCTCCAACCGACCGCTTACAAGGCGGTTGCTCTGCCATTGAGCTACACCGGCCCTTCCCATCTAGTATAAAACATGCAACGCTTGCGGTGACCTCAAAACTGTAAGGCGGACCTCGACCTTGTGCGATGGTCCTTTGAACTTCCCGGCGCGCTGGGGTTTTCGACGTTCAAAGTGCGGTGCGGGCCGATCTCGTTTCGCGCGGGGAAAGGAGTAAGGGCGTTCGGCGGTCATTTTACGTTAGCGGATTGTTAAGCCGTGTTTTTTCTTTATCCCGGACGCAGGCCCCCCGACCCTCAGGCCCGGGCGGGAGAAGGCGCCGTGGCCTCTTCCTCGTCTTTGCGCAGCGATAGGATCATGGAGCCTCCGATGATGGCCACGAAGGACGCGAGGCGGAGCAGGAGCATGCCGCCGGTCTTGGGCAGGGGTTCGTGCATGGCCACTATACCGATGATTATGGGTATGAGGTTGGACATGCCGGTGGTGATGGGCACCACCACCACCGCCTTTCCCCTCTGCATCGCTATCTGGTCGAATATCAGGGTGACGAAGGGAAGGAAGAACACCAGCCAGATGAAGGGGGATGATATGGCGTGGCGGAACCCCTTCGTCCAGAAGCGGCTGCCGAAGTCGTTCCAGGCCAGTTTGATCAACACGGCGGTCAGGCCGATGAGCACCCCGTTGGCCAGGGCAATTAGGTTGGCGGCTCGCTGGTGCCGTTGAGTTAGCCCTCGGTATAGGGCCAGGCTGGCGACGATAAAGAAGAAAAAGACGAAGAACCACAACATCACCTGGTTATAGCTGAACCGCCGGGTAGGTGCCCCTACCAGGCTTCTTCCCAGCATGAAAAGGCCCACCACGATGGTGCCGATCCCCAGCCAGTCGTAAACGGTGGGTTTTTCCTTCAGTTTAGTTATGGCGAGCACCGCGAGCAGGGCTATCCCGGAGGTGTTTATCGGTTGGACTATGGACAGGGGAGCAAGGCCCACCGCGATCCCCTTGATGAAGGTGCCGGCCAGTTGTAAACCCTGGGCCTCCAGCCAGGGCTTGCAGCTCAGGAAAGCACGGAGGGTCTCCAGCGGCTTCTGGGAACCGATGAGGGGGAGCTTGTCCAGCTCCCGCTTCTGCATGTAGCCGCTGTAGTTGATCATGGCCGTGGCCAGGAAGGCCATTATGATAGCGAGTACGAGGATGTCCACCACCTCCTTTTCCGATATTTTAGAGGCAGCAAAGGTGATAATGAAGTTTCATCGACGATTTTCGATCGGGCAGTTTGGTGGCCAAGCGAGGACAATAGGACGAAGACCATGAGCGGCGTCCTGGTAGCGATGAGCGGAGGGGTGGATTCCACCGCCGCCGCCATCACGTTGATAGACATGGGATACGAGGTGAGGGGGGTGACCTTCGCCCTCAAGGGAGAAGGCGATCCTCGCTCGCTCCCCGAAGCGGTGAGGGCGAAAAATGCCGCCGACGGGCTGGGCATCGAGCACGAGGTGATCGACCTTCGAGACGATTTCTTCCGGGAAGTCATTTCCCGTTTCGCCTCGGATTACATGGCCGGCCGGACGCCCAACCCCTGCGTGTTCTGCAATCGCAGGATAAAGTTCGATCTGCTGATGCGATTGGCCTCCCAGAGGGGCTGCGACATGGTCGCCACCGGGCATTACGCCCGCCTGGAACCCCGGGAGGGAAAGGTGAGGCTGCTCAGGGCGAGGGACAGGTCCAAGGACCAATCGTACGTCCTCTACCGGCTCGGGCAGGAGGTCTTGACCCGCTGTCTCTTTCCCAATGGCGAACGGACCAAGCGGGAGGCGAGGGAACTGGTGGAACGGAGGCTTTCCATGGATCTGCCGGGCGAGAGCCAGGACATATGCTTTCTTTCCGGGATCGATTACCGGGATTTCCTGGCCACGCATTTCCCCGAGAGCGTCAGGCCGGGGCCCCTGCTGGACGGCGAGGGAAGGGAGCTGGGCCGGCACCGGGGCATAGCCTTTTATACCGTGGGTCAGCGCAGGGGCCTGGGTTTGGGAGGGCCTGAAGCGTTCTACGTCGTCCGGCTGGATCCCGAGCGGAACGCCGTGGTGGTGGGGAGCAGGGAAGAGGTCCCGGGGTGGTGGTTGGAGGCGGAGGAGGCCGCTTGGGTGGAGGGAACGTCCCCGGCCCCGGAGTTCGAGGCGGAGGCCATGATCCGTTACAACGCCGATCCCACCCCCTGTCGGGTGTTCGTGAGGGGAGAGAGGATAAGGGTGGAGTTCCAGAGGAAGGTGTGGGCGATAACCCCGGGCCAGCACGTGGTCCTGTACCGGGGAGAGGAGGTGCTGGGGGGAGGGGTCATCGTTCGAGGGGGTTGAAGGGCGGTCATGTCCCGTCCGCTTTATGTCGGACTTTCAAGAGTTTCAGTCGCGCCACCATCGGTTGCTGTTCGCCGTGGCGGGATGTCCTTGTGGTGGGTTTTGAGGGTACATTGCCAGGCCCCCGCCCTTCACCGTCTCCTGGGCGGGATAAACGAAGATGGCGATAGGGAGGCTGGGCACGTGGCTTAGCGCGGGGCGATGCCATGAGGATCCTGCTGGTGAGCGAGAACCGTTGCCGGGACAACCTGGTTCCCTATCCCCTGGGGATCTCCCTGGTGGCGGGCTCGGCACTGCGGGCTGGCCACGAGGTCCTGGGCGTCGACCTCATGTTCGAAGAGGAGCCCGTAAGGGCCGTCGTTTCCGCGATAGAGGAGTTCGACCCACAGCTGGTGGGGCTTTCCGTTCGCAACGTGGACAACCAGGATATGTGGAGAAGCGTGTTCTACTTGGAGGACCTTCGCGAGCTGGTGATGGCGCTTAAAGGCGCCACCGGCGCGCCCATCGTCCTGGGTGGCGCGGGGTTTTCCATATTCCCCCGGGAGATCCTCGAATATCTCGATCTTTGCCTGGGGGTCGTGGGCGAGGGAGAGGATACTTTTATAAAGCTGGTGGATTGCCTGGAGAGCGGGGGAAACCCTGCTGGCCTGCCCGGCGTGGCCTTCAGGGATGAAAGGTGGACCATGGTCAATCCGCCCGCCGACCCCCTTTCCCCGGCGATGTACCCTCGTCCGGCCCGGGACGTCTTCCCGGCGGGAGCGTATCGCTGGAAGCCGGGTTCGGGGGAGGGAACGCCTTTCGTGTCCAACCTCCAGTCCCGCAGGGGATGTCCCATGCGTTGCATATATTGCACCAACCCGACTATCGAGGGTAGGTCCATCCGTCTTCGGCCGATCCCCGAAGTGGTGGGGGAGATGGAGGAGCTCCGGGAGAAGGGCGTGGATTTCGCGGTGTTCACCGATTCGCTGTTCAACCACCCGCTGGATTACGCCAAGGAATTGTGCAAGGAGATAACCCGTCGGGAGCCGGGGCTCAGGTGGTGGTGCACCGTCAACCCCCGGTTCGGCGACGAGGAACTGCTGGAGATGATGGTCCGAGCCGGGTGCGTGGGCATCAGCCTGGGAAACGAGAGCGGAAGCGACGAGATGCTGGAGAGGCTGGGAAAGGATTTCGCGGTGAAAGACGTGGAGAGGATGGTGAGCGCGGCCATGCGGTCGGGGTTGCGGGTCAACTGCTTTCTGCTCCTGGGAGGTCCCGGGGAAGACCGGAGCACGGTGGAGGAGAGCGTCGACCTCATGGACCGCCTGAACCCGCACCAGGTCACGGTCACGGTGGGGATCCGGGTATACCCGGGCTCTCGATTGGAAGAGCTGGCCCTGGAGCGGGGTTTCGTGAAAAAGGGACAGAATCTCCTATATCCCGCGTTTTACCTGGAAAAGGGCCTGGAGGATTGGCTGCGACCCTACGTGGAGGAGGTATGCGGGCAGAGGACGGGATGGCTTCTCTGAGTCGGACCGCCAGCGGGCAGGGTCTTACCTTCGGCTTCTGAGTCGGTGGCCATCGCTCTTATAGCGATGCGAGAGGTCTTGCCTTTTCACATTGGCCCTATTTATATATCACCGCGAAGGCGGCCATGGACGTCCGCCGTGGAGGTTATCCGCGTGAGGTTGTCCGCGTGGGTTCTCCCCATGCCGGTATGGGATCCCCCAGGGCAGACTCGAAACTTCGGTTTGAGGTTTCCACTATGCCCAAAAGCGGTTAACTTAACCGGGCCGGTTGGGGTGATGTGGGGCATTTCTCCTGCAACTCGTAGTCAGGTTGACCTGAAGGCGATCGT
>JBBFMI010000022.1:0-14407 GCA_037478635.1 Candidatus Geothermincolales bacterium
GGCTTCGGTTCCAAGGCGGTGATAACCGGAGACATCACCCAGATCGACCTCCCGGAGGGACAACCCTCGGGGATGAACGTGGTGAGGGAGATACTCCAGGGCATCGAGGGCATCGAGTTCGTGTACCTTGACGAAAGGGATGTAGTAAGACACAAGATAGTGCAGAAGATCGTGCAAGCTTACCAGAGATACGATGCCCAGCAGAAAGGAAAGGGAAAGGCGGTAGCCCAGAGGGGACAGACCGTCGTCGAGGGCGGCCTTTGATGCTCAAAGGATATGGAAGACAGCTGTAGTGGAAAGGAGCTAACTCGCCCCGCAACTCCGTTCTTGATGCTGGTCGCCGGGGAGGCTCCGCAACCCACGAGTACCCCCTTTCTAAAGCCACTTCTTCCCACGTGGAGCGGATACCAACAAGGGATTTCTGACCTGCGATCACCTATCGGATATGCTTAAGCGGGGGAAAGCTTGCGGTCCCAGGGCGCTGGAGTTTTTTCGAAATGTTCAGGAGGAGGGGAGATCTGACGATTGAAAGTCCTGGTGAACAACTTGAGCCAAGCGGAGCTGGATGAAGAGTCGGTCTCCGTCATATGCGAGAGGATTCTGCGAGCGGAAGGAGCTCCACCGAGCACAGTGGTGTCGGTCACGGCGGTGGACGAAGGGCAAATGGCGGACCTCAACCTCTCTTACACCGGTCGGGAGGGTTGTACCGATGTCCTTTCCTTTCCCATGGGAGAAAAAGACGGGAAGGATTACCTGTTGGGGGACGTCATCATCTGTCCCATGGAAGTGGAAAGGAGGGCCAAGGAGTACGACGTGCCCCCAGGGATGGAGCTATCCTATGTAGTCGCCCACGGCTTGCTCCATCTGATGGGATACCGTGATGACACGGAGGAGGGATGGAACATCATGGATCTCAAGGTAAGACAATTCCTGGATATCGGGGTAGAGGGGAAGGCGGGGTGATAAGGCGATGGAGGGGTTCGCCTCACCATCATTACCAGCGGTCGTCGCCACCCTGAGCGGGGAAGCGATAGCGATAAGGGCTGTCTCTCTGGGCGTCCTCCTCGTGGTATGCGCCTTCCTCGCGGCCGCAGAGATATCCCTGGTGAGCGTCAGGAGGTTCCGGATACGCTCGTTAAAGGAGGAAGGCAACCGGGTAGCCGCCTTGCTGGAACGGCTGATCCAAAAACCCGACCGGTACCTGCCGGCAATCCTCCTGCTAACCCTCCTGACACAGATAGGCGCCTCTTCCCTGGCCACCAGCCTCGCCATCCAGCTGGGCCTGCCCAAGGCAGCCGCCCTCGCCACCGGCGTGATGACTTTTCTGATCTTCATCTTCTCCGAAATGGCACCCAAGAATTACGCTGCCCAAAACCCCGAGAAGGTCGCGCTCTTCGTCGCCCCGGTAGTGGCCTTCGTGTCCACCCTCCTTTATCCCCTGGTCCGCCTGCTGATCCTCATATCCCATGGGGCGATCCGGCTCTTCGGGGGGAAAGTGTCTCCCGAGGGGCCGCTCCTCACGGAAGGTGAGCTCCGGGCCATACTGTCCGCGGCAGAGGAGGAAGAGGTGATCGAGGAGGAGGAGAAAAAACTCATCCACTCCATCTTCGAGCTGGGAGACACGCTGGTACGCGAGGTGATGGTCCCCAGGACCGACATGGTCATGCTGGAGGAAAACTCCAGTCTCGAGGAAGCCCTGGAGGTCATCCTCAGGACCGGTTATTCGCGCATACCCGTTTACCGCAAGGACTTCGACCACATAACCGGCATACTGTACGCCAAGGACCTGCTCCCGCACCTGAAACGGGGGGAGACCGACATCCAGCTCTCTCGGTGCCTGCGGGAAGCCTACTTCGTCCCCGAGACCAAGAAGGTGATCGAGCTCCTGTCGGAGATGCGTCTCCGCCGTATCCACATGGCTGTGGTGCTGGACGAGTACGGAGGCACGGCGGGCCTTGTCACCATCGAGGACCTGCTGGAAGAGATCGTGGGAGAGATATTCGATGAATACGACATCGAGCAGGAACTCTACGAGAAGCTGGGAGACAACCGATACCTGTTCGATGCCCGCATCTCCATTGACGACCTCAACGAACTGCTCGGCCTCGACCTACCCGCGGAGGAATGGGATTCCCTGGGAGGCCTCATGTACAACCTGATGGGCAAGATCCCGAAACAGGGAGAGACCGTCGTTTACTCCAACCTCAGGCTCACCGCCCATCGGGTCCTGGGAAAGAGGATATACAAGGTGCTCCTGGAGATCCTCGACCAAGAGGAGGGAGCGGAACAACCGCGGGAAGATACCAGGCCTGACAGGGGATGATAAGGGCAAGGTCACATGAAAGCGCGCCAGCCTGGACCTGATGCTCTCGTTTCGGGACCCCACGGCTGGATCGAGGCCGGCCATATCCTGGGAGAAGGCGTCAGGCTCGTCTTCACCAATCGCCTTGGGGGAACCAGCGAGCCACCGTTTCACGCCATGAACCTCAGCATGAAAGTGGGCGACGATCCGGGAAGGGTGTCCGAGAACCGCAGGAGGCTGGCTCAATACCTGGAAAGGGACCCGGAGGATTTCGCCTTCCTGAAACAGGTCCATGGGGTCGATATCGTAAGGCTCGGGCCGGAAAAGAACCTGGACCCCGGGGCGCGAGAACGCCTTTCCTCGAGCGGATACGCTTATCCTGGAGTCGATGGCGCCGTAACCCTCCGCCCCGGCCCCGTGCTCTGCGTGCTGACGGCGGATTGCGCGCCCCTGGCCTTATATCATCCCCGGGGCGCAGGGGCTTTATTGCACGCTGGATGGATGGGGACCCACTCGGATATCGCCGGTCGGGGAGTGAGGTCCTTGTGCGAGCTGGTGGACGGTGACCCCGAGGAAATAAGGGGGGTGATAGGGCCTTGCATCGGCCCATGTTGCTACCGGGTAGACGAGGAAAGGGCTCGGCTGTTCGCGGACCTATACGGCGAGGGAAGCGGGGTGATCAGGGAGTCCCCAGAGGGTTGTTTCCTGGACCTCAGGATCGCCAACCTGATTAACCTGGAAAGAGCGGGGGTAAGGCCTAGGAACCTGGTGGTCCTGGATATATGCACGAGCTGCCGCAAGGAGTACTTCTCCCACCGAAGGGAAGGCAAGACGGGACGGCAGGGCGCCTTCCTTCTGCTATATTGAAAAAAATTAGAGACCGGTCATGGGTGGGCGAGGAGGAAGCCCTCATCGAATGCGGGACCATCACGGATAACAGAGGGAAACATCCCAACGTCACCACGTGAAAATGAGAACAGGGGAAAACAAAAAGGGTGAGCGGAGGCGGCCATGGCAAAAAGGGCTCATGTCTTCGTGAGTGGTAAGGTGCAGGGGGTTTATTATCGCTCATATGCCGAAGACGCCGCCAGGAGACTGGGGGTCCGCGGGTGGATACGCAACCTCTCTGACGGCCGGGTGGAGGCCGTGTTCGAGGGAGAGGATGAAGCCGTGGAGGAGATGATCCGCTGGTGTTGGCAGGGATCCCCCATGTCCAGGGTGGACAAGGTAGAGGTGGAGTGGGAGCCTTACCGGGGCGAGTTCCAGGATTTCTCCGTGCGTTACTGGCGTTGAGGCGGTGAGACGCGTTGAGCGAGTTAACGGTGCTTTTGAGGTTGCTGGTGGCCGCATTTTGCGGCGCCGCCATCGGGACCGAGAGGGAAAGGGGAGACAGGCCAGCAGGCCTAAAGACCTATGTCCTGATATCGCTTGGTGCGTGCCTTTTCTCCGTACTCTCTGTCCGTCATTTCCCGGATGACCCCGCAAGGGTCGCCGCCCAAGTGGTGATAGGCATAGGTTTCCTGGGCGCTGGCGTCATCGTGGTGTATGGAGGGACTCACATAGTGGGAATCACCACTGCCGCGAGCATCTGGGCCACCGCGGCGGTGGGAATGGCGGCGGGGCTGGGCTACCTGCTCACCTCCGTTTACATGACGGCCATGATCCTCGCTTTCTTGCTGATACTGCCCATGGTGGAGACGGGGCTAATCGAGAAAGTAAGGCGCAGAAGGTTGTACCTGGTGGTGGAGGCTGCTCACCGGGAGGGCATCCTGAAAGAGGTGAAGAGCGCCCTGGAGAAGGAGGGGATAAAGGGGGTTAACCTCCTCCGCTATTCTCAATGCCGCCACGACGGGACTTGTTCCATGTTGTTGAGGGTGAATCTCCCCGCCGGAGCTTCCCTTGATCACCTGGCCGAAAGGATCCAGGCCTTAGAGGGAGTGACGGTGGTGAGGTTCGAGGAATGACCTCTTCAGACCCCGAGTAGTGGAGCTCGTAAGGGAGTAGAAGCCAGCTGTAATACGATTTTTCTTCCAACTCGGAGGGATAGATGGAACATATGGTGTCTCCGGATAGGATACGCGAAAATCTCCACCGGGTCCTGGCACGGATAAAAGCGGCCGCGGAGAGTTCCGGCAGGGATCCGGAAAAGGTGACCCTGGTAGCCGTCACCAAGGGCAGGCCCGTGGAGGCTGCCAGGGTACTGCTGGAGGAGGGCTGCGTGAACCTGGGCGAGAACAGGGCGCAGGAACTGGTGGAAAAGATGGAGTCGCTCTCGGCCATGCAGTTCCCAACCAAACCCCTATGGCACTTCATAGGGCACCTCCAACGCAACAAGGTGAACTTGGTGGTGGGAAAGGTCAGGCTGATCCACTCGGTGGACTCCCTCAGGCTGGCGCAGGCCATTTCCCGCCGCGCCCTCGCCCTGGGGGTTACCCAGGATGTCCTTATCCAGGTGAATGTATCCGGTGAGCCAACGAAATACGGGATATCCCCTGGGGAACTGGTGGATTTCCTTCGCCAGGCCTCCGAACTACCGGGTATCTCCATAAGGGGACTGATGACCATGGCACCCGTGGTCTCAGATCCGGAGGCGACAAGACCGTATTTCAGGGAACTGGCCAAGCTCCTGGAAAGCACCCGCGGTGAGCTTCCCCACCTTTCCCTGGACCTTCTGAGCATGGGGATGACCCAGGATTTCGAGGTCGCGGTGCAGGAAGGGGCGAACCTGGTGAGAGTGGGGACCGCCATTTTCTCCTGAGAATGAGTGCTCGCCATCCAGCAGAAAAAGGACCTGAAAAAGTAGCTGGGCCCTTGCTCGTTTTTCCCATGCGACAGGCCCTGAAGTGAACTACTTTTATCGATCGCCATTCCCGCGCCATGATTCCAGGGCCAAAACCCGTGCCTTGCATCGTCGTGACGGAAGGGAAAGTGAGGAGGGGAGAGATCTCTATGGAGATCCTCTCCGGTGCAACAAGTCCACCATGCATTAAAATGGAAAAGAGGCCGGCATAGAACGGCATTACTTGATGGCCCGACCTCGTCTTTGGCTGCGGGGAGGGAAAAGAGCAAACCCCGTGGAATACAGTGACAGGCAAGGAGGTAAAAGATGCCCGGGTTTTTCAGGAGGATGCTGGTTTACCTCGGACTGGTCGAGGACGACGAGTTCGAGGAGATCCACGAATACGAGGAAGACGAAGAGGCATACGAGGACAGGTCGGCCTGGAGGAGGCGGCCCCGGGAGGAAGACAGGGTGGCGACCGTCCACCCAGTGCCGCCCCGTCAGGTGAAGGTCCACATGGTGGAACCCAAGTCATTCAACGATGCGGAGCAGGTAGGGCAGAAGTTCAAGCAGGATATCCCGGTGATCATCAACCTTCAGCAGGCCGACCCCGAACTGGCCAAGCGACTCATCGACTTCGCCAGTGGGCTGACGTACGCCCTGGACGGAGGCATCCAGAGGGTGGCGGACAAGGTGTTTCTGCTCATACCCCACAACGTGGAAGTCTCTGCCGAGGACAAGCGCTGGATGAGGGAGAAAGGCCTTTTCAACCAGTTCTGACGCCGATCTGCGGGCTCGTCTTTGAGGTATCCTGAGGGTAAAGGGCATCCTGATATGGCATCTTGACGTGAGTTTACAGGCCGTTCACCTCTCGGAGAGTCATTAGGAGGAAAGTTTTTCGATGATGGGATACAGGGTTGCTGTCATCGGGGCGGGCAGGATGGGTGGCGCCGTGATCCGGGCCTTGGTGGAGAGAGGCGGATGGGATCCGTCATCCGTTGGGGCCTCTGACAGGGATGCCCAGAAGATAAAGGCGCTGGCAGAAGGGTTAGGCATCAGGGGTTTCTCGGACAACGCCGAAGCCTGCCTGTGGACCGACGCGGTGGTGTTAGCGGTAAAACCCCAGCACGTAGGGAAGGTCTTGGACGAGATATCTTCCTCTATGCGGGGGGGCCAGCTATTCATAACCGTGGTGATGGGCAAGCCCATATCCTATTTCCGCCAGTATCTTCCCCCGGGCGTCGGGATAGTCAGGGCCATGCCCAACACGCCGGCCTTGATCGGGAAAGGCATAACCGCGGTGAGCTTCGAAGAGGACATGACGGAAGAGGACAGAAAAAGGGCGACGCAGATCCTTTCCTGCCTCGGGGAACTGGTGGAATTGGACGAGAACCTCCAGGACGCCGCCATGGCGGTCTCAGGTTGTGGCCCCGCCTATTTCTTCCTGGTGGCCGAGGCCATGATGGAGGCAGGGGTAAGGCTCGGCCTCGACGCAAGTACCGCCCTGAGCCTCGCGGTGCATACCATGATCGGGGCTGGCGAGCTGCTGAAGGCCAGGGGAGAGCATCCAGCCGTCCTGAAAGGGGAGGTGACCTCGCCGGGAGGGTCAACCATCGCAGCCCTGGAAGCGTTGGAGGAAAGCGGTTTGAGGGCCTCTTTCTTCAGGGCGATAAGGGCTGCCTGGTCAAGGGCAAGGGAGGTCTGAATTGCCCGTTTACCTCAGGATCGTCGATGTAATGATCACTGTATATATATTCCTCGTGGTGGCACGGGCCATCCTGAGTTGGATACCAGTTCGATGGCCGGCGCCGCTGAGGCCAATCGTGGTACTCATCTACGATATCACCGAGATCGCCTTGAGTCCTTTGAGAAGGATCCTGCCCACGGTCCACCTGGGCGGAGGAGTGGGGCTTGACCTTTCCCCGGTGGTCCTTATCCTGCTGCTCACGGCATTAAGGTGGCTCCTTTACAGGTTCTCCTGAGGGGACCAACTGGGCATCTGTCCAGGGATAAGGAATTCACGGGAAGGCAAGCACCACCTCGACGTTGAAGTATATTACAAGAAACGGTCGTTAAGACTGGAGCGTGGAGAAAAGGAGGCGGTGGAGTTGGCTATCAGCCCCATGGATATCCACAACAAAGAGTTCAGCACGGTGAGAGTGGGCGGCTACAACAAGGAGGAAGTGGACGCCTTCTTGGACCTGGTGGCTGACGAGTTGGACCGCCTGATCCGCCGTTACCAGGAACAATCCATGATGGTCGAGGACCTGAAACAGAAGCTCGCCAGGTTCGAGGAGATGCAGCAAACCCTGCAGAACGCCATCATCAACGCCCAACGGAGCGCTGACCAGATCGTGGAAGAAGCCAAGGCGCAGGCTCAGGCCCTTCTAAGAGAGGCCCAGGAGCAAAAGGCCCGTCTTGCGGCGGACGCCCAGGCGGAAAGGGAGAGGATACTCGCGGTCTATTCTGGCCTCAAGGAACAGGTTTTCTCTTATCTTTCCACCGTTCGTGAACTCCTGGACAGAAACCGGGCCATGCTATCAGAATACGAAGCTCGCCTGATGTCGAGAGAACCCAAGGACACCGGTGCGGCTTTCATACCCTCGCCTCCCGAGGAGTTCATGGGGGAGAAAGCAGTTCCCACCGAAGCGCCCGCCACTCCTGAAGCGCCATCCATCATCGCCGAGCCAGAGGGCACGCGCCCACCCCTGGGCGAACCGAAGCCGACGGGAGAAGTGAGGCCGAAAATAGAGCCTGGTCCGGCAGAGGAGCCCCTCATCCAAAGGCCCCAGACCCTCCCGGCGGAAGAGCCGGTCGGCAAGGACGTCGAGCCCGATTTCTTGATAACGCCCGAGAGGAAAGCCCAGGAAAAGGAGGAGAAAGAGGAAAAGCATTTCTTCTGGGAATAAGAGAGCGTGTTTTATCGGTTATACCCTTTGGGGAGGAATCCAGCCCCGGTGATTTCCTTTTTCATTCCTGCAGTATCAGACAACCATTTGAACCGGGAGGATCGATGTGGGCACGTAGTTTATCCCTGGGCATATTCGCTTCCCATGATCCGAAAGGCGTCAGGGTGAAAAGCGCATGGAGATGAGAGCGACGAAAGTGAAGGTCAAGGTCACCGCGGGGGCGGGCGAGAACAGCGTCGACGGTTTCTCTGGCGGGTACCTCAGGGTCAGGGTCAAGGCTCCGGCCCGCGAGGGAAGGGCCAATCGCGAGTTGCTTCGAGTCTTGGCCGATTTCCTGGGGTTGAGAGAGGAGAAATTGAGGATAGTGGAAGGGCACCACAAGAGCCTCAAGACATTGCTCGTCGACTTGAACGGCGAGGATGTCGCCTTTGAGAGGCTGAGGGATATGGGCTATTCCCCTCCCCACGATCACGAGAACCCTTGATGCCCGCTTATCTACAGACGTTGCCGGTTAGAGGATAGGGCTTATAACTTTTAGGGACGGAGACCACGCGATCTTTACCTGTCCCAACGCAAGGACTATCACATCTTCTCGCCGGAAGATGCGCCTACCGATAGAGGCGAGAGATGGGGCGTTCCTTGTCCGGCAAGGCTGCCCATCGAGCCTTCAAGAAAGACGAAGGTTGTAGTGAGAGCGGGGCCGGAGACTTCATCGATGGTCACAGTGGACCGAGGCCAGGCATCTTGTATATCAGGATCTCGAGGAAGGCGAGGACATCTTCCCCGATCTGTCATCGAAGATCCTCCGAGCACGTTCGGGACGGGACAGGTACGGGAAAGGCCGACGCGGAAGTACTCGGCCAGGGAAAGGGATCGCGGGCGAATTTGACACCGTGGTTGCCTTCTGGTAATAAGCTTCTGATGGATTTCGAGCGTTCGAGGGTACGTCTATCCATTTCGGAGGAGATGGAAAGTTGGATTATCGGGAGACCCTGAATCTGCCCAAGACCGATTTCCCCATGAAAGCCGATCTCCCCCGCCGGGAACCTGTGATCCAGTCCCGATGGAGGGAGATGGGCCTGTACCGTAAACTGCTGGAGAAGAACCGGTCGGGCAAGAAGTTCGTCCTGCACGATGGACCGCCATACGCCAACGGCGATATACATCTCGGCACCGCCCTCAACAAGATCTTAAAGGACATAATAATCCGCTACCGCCACATGAGGGGCTTTTACTCCCCCTACGTGCCGGGCTGGGACTGTCACGGCCAGCCCATCGAGCACGAGGTGGAGAAGAAGATGGGCGGACGCAAGGGGGACCTGGACCCGATGGAGATAAGGAGGCGTTGCCGGGAATATGCCATGCACTTCGTGTCCCGGCAGTCAGAACAGTTCCAGAGGCTGGGGGTCCTGGGCGATTTCGAGAACCCGTATCTCACGCTGACTCCTGCCTACGAGGCGGTTAACATCAGGGTTCTGGCGGACCTGTTCCGAAAGGGGCTGGTATACCGTAGCCGCAAGCCCATCCACTGGTGTCCTCGTTGCGTGACCGCCTTGGCGGAAGCGGAACTGGAATACCGCGAAAAGACCTCCCCTTCCATTTACGTGAAATTCCCCCTGGAGGGAGGCGTTGACGGCATAGACGCCGTGTCGGTGGTAATCTGGACCACCACTCCCTGGACCCTTCCCGCCAACGTGGCCATCGCCCTACATCCGGACATAAACTACCTGGTGGTGGAGGTTGAAGGGGAGAGGATGATACTGGGAGAGCCTCACCTCCAGGCGGTGGCCGAGGACGTGGGATGGGGGGATTTCAAAGTCCTGGCCAGCCTGAAGGGAAGAGACCTTGAGGGCAGAAAGGCCTCTCACCCCTGGCGAGAAGAGCCCTCCGTGCTGGTGACATCGGAATTCGTGACCATGGAGCAAGGGACAGGGGCAGTCCACATAGCTCCCGGCCACGGCGAGGAAGACTATCTTATCGGCCTGGAATACCGCTTGCCCATGCCCATGCCCGTGGACGACCTGGGCAGGTTCACCGGGGAGGCGGAACCTTTTCAGGGACTGTTCATAGAGGACGCCAATCCCCGCATCTTAGAAGACCTCAAGGACAAGGGGAGGCTTATCCACCAGGGCACCGTCGAGCATTCCTATCCCCACTGCTGGAGGTGCAAGGGGCCCGTGATCTTCCGGGCCACGCCCCAATGGTTCATAGCGGTGGACAAGGAATTCGACGGCAAGACCCTGCGCCAGCGCTGCCTGGAGGAGATAGAAAAGGTCCGCTGGGTTCCTTCCTGGAACATAAACCGGATGAGGGGGATGCTGGAACAACGGCCGGACTGGTGCATCTCCCGCCAGAGGGCATGGGGCGTCCCCATACCTGCACTACGCTGTGGGCAGTGCGGGGACGTGATCATGGACGAGGAGATCCTCAGGCGGGCGGAGGAGCTCATCGCCAGGGAAGGCTCAGACGCCTGGTTCACTGGCGACGACGAGGATATCGCGAAGGGTTACTCCTGCCCTTCCTGCGGCTCCGGATCACTGCGCAAGGAATCCGACATACTCGACGTATGGTTCGAGTCGGGGATAAGTCACGAGGCCGTGCTCTCGGGAAGAGATGAACTCGGATGGCCCTGCGACATGTATCTGGAGGGCAGCGACCAACACCGGGGTTGGTTCCAGACCTCCCTCCTCACGGCAGTGGCTTTCCGTGGCCGCCCCCCTTACGATTCCGTCCTGACCCACGGGTTCGTGGTGGATGGCGAGGGCAGGAAGATGTCCAAGTCCCTGGGCAACGTCATCGACCCCATGGACATCTGCAACCGGCTGGGAGCAGATATCCTGAGGCTCTGGGTGTCCGCCGCCGATTACACCAGCGACATCCCCGCATCCCAGGAGATATTGGACAGGTTGGTGGAAGCCTACAGGAGGATCCGCAACACGATACGCTTCATGTTGGGCAACCTGGGCGACTTCGAGCCAGAAAGGGACGCGGTGGAGTACGAAAACCTCCCCGAGCTGGAAAAGTGGATACTCTCCCGCTTCCAGGGCCTGGTGAGGCGCTGCACGAAAGCCATGGACGAGTTCCAGCTCCACGTCGTCTACCATTCTCTCCACAACTTCTGCGCGGTGGACCTCAGCTCCCTTTACCTGGACATACGGAAAGACTGTCTCTACACCTTCGCCCCCGACGATCCCGAGAGACGTGCCGCCCAGACGGCCATCTATCACATGCTCGACTCCATGCTCCGCCTCATGGCCCCCATACTCTGTCACACCGCAGAAGAGGCCTGGGGCCACCTGCCGGGTAGCCGGAAGGAAGAGAGTGTTCATCTCCAGGAATGGCCCGAGCCCAATCCCGGATGGGAATCCGCCGCGCTGGAGGAGGACTTCCGGCTGTTGCTCGAGCTCAGGGAGGCAGCCCACAAGGCCATGGAGGAAAAGCGGGCTTCCAAGGAGATAAGTTCCTCGCTGGAAGCACGCTTGCGTTTCCGGCTTCCCAACCGTTACCGGGACGTGATCGATCCGAGGCTCCATTTCCTGTCCACCTGGTTCATAGTCTCGGGGGTGGAGGTGGAGTATCACCAGGATGAGACGATAGAGGTAGAAGCACTGAGGTCTGACGGCGTTAAGTGTCCACGCTGCTGGAACTTCAGAAAAGATGTGGGTTCCGACGACCGGTTCCCGGAGCTTTGCGCCCGATGCGCCCAGGTCCTGAAACGGGCAGGTACGCCCGAATAGGCGGTGACGCCGAGGCACAGGAACTAAATCACATAAAAACTATTGCCGAAAGACACTTTGAATGGATAATAGGGAGTAATCGATGAAGGAAAGGTAAGACAGGGGATGAACAAGAAGAAGTTAGCGGCATTCAAGAAAACGCTTCTGGAACAGAAAGCTACGCTGGAAAAGCAGTTCAGGGAACTGGAGGAGGGCAATTTTCACTCCTCCCAATCCGAGTTCACCGGGGAACTCCCCTTCGACGAGGACTACGCTGCCAGCGGCACCCACACCTTCGAGAGGGAGAGGGACCTTTCCCTTTCCGAGAACATCCGAGACCTTCTGGAGCAGGTGAACCACGCCCTGGAGAGGATCGAGGAAGGAACCTACGGCATATGCGAGATGTGCGGGCAGCCAATTCCCGAGGAGAGACTGGAAGCACTGCCCTACGCCAACCTCTGCATCACGTGCAAACAGAAAGAGGAAAGGGAATACCGCTGAGCCTCCTGGGGCCAGCCATTGCCGCCCTGGCAGTCGACCAGCTGATCAAGGCGTTGGTCGTCGCGGAACTCCCCACGGGCAAGGTGATCAAGCTGCTGGGCCCCATCACTCTAAGGCAGGTGCGCAACACCGGTTCCGCCTTCGGCCTTTTTTCCAGCAATCCCGTGCCGGTGCTGGTTGCATCCCTAGTATCGTTCGTCATCTTGATGATCGTCATGTACCGGTGGAAACTTCTTCGATACCGCCTTTCCCTTTACGGCCTGGGCTTGATAGTGGGCGGGTCCGCGGCTAACATCGTCGATAGGGTTTTCCGGGGTAGCGTGGTGGATTTCATCGATATCGGGCCCTGGCCCGTGTTCAATTTGGCCGACGTCTTCATCGTGGTGGGCATTTTCCTGCTCATCCTGGTCCTTTTCGGGGAAACCTTCAGGAAAGAAGGCTCCGAGAAGGGACCATAACGGAGAGAAAGGCGGCGTTGCAGATGAGACCGGAGCTCTTCCATCTGGGCCCCATCACGGTTCATTCCTACGGGTTCTTCCTCGCCCTCGCCTTCCTGGTAGGCATGGGGGTGAGTTTCCGGTATCTCAGGGAACGCTTCGTGGACGCATACATAGTCTTCGAACTGGTGCTTGCCTCCGCGGTGGGCGGGATCCTGGGGGCAAGGCTATTCTACGTGTTGGGACACCTGGAGGAATTCCGGGGCAACTGGGCAGAGGCATTCAAGTTCTGGAACGTCCAGGGGCTTGTGTTCTACGGTGGCCTTTTGTTGGGGCTTTTTGCCGGGGTGGCGGTGGTGAAATGGAGGAGGGCTCCCCTGGGGATGATCATGGACTCCGCGGGCCTGGCGCTTCCCTTTTCCCTGGCGGTAGCGAGGATTGGATGTTTCCTGAACGGGTGCTGTTTCGGCGAGACATCGGGCCTTCCCTGGGCAGTCACCTACCCGGTCAGCACCCAGATCGAGATGGGAATGCCGAAAAACCCGGTTCATCCCACCCAGATCTACGAACTTCTCATGGCCCTGGCGATCTTCGTGCTCCTTTCTAACTGGAAAGGTCGTCTACGCTACCGGGGAGAGGCGATGCTCGGCTTCCTTTTCCTGTACGGGATCGCCCGTTTCGTGAACGAGTTCTTCCGCTACCACGAAAATCCCAGAGGGAATCTCTTCTTCCAGGCGCTGAGCGCGGCGATCTTCGTGGGTGCCGGGATAGCGTTGGTCTTCCGGCACCGACTCCTGCCCGAGAACCGATGAGAAGGATCGTCCACCACGTGGGGGAAGACCAGGCCGAACTCCGGCTGGACCAGGCGGTCGCCTCCCTGGCCGGCATGACCAGGTCTCGCGCCCAGAAGCTAGTGGAGGAGGGACGGGTAAGGGTCGACGGTACCGTCAAACCCAAGAACCACCGACTCCGCCCCGGTTCCGTGCTGGAGATCGAGATCCCCGAGGAGGCCGAGTTCCGTTTGGTCCCCAGGGATATACCGATCAAGGTCCTGTTCCAGGATGAACACCTGGCCGTTATATCGAAACCGGCGGGGCTGGTAGTGCACCCCGCCTCCGGCCACTGGGATGACACGCTGGTAAACGCCCTGCTCCTGGAGGTGATCGACCCCGAAGCATGTGGTGATCCCCTGCGGCCGGGAATAGTGCACCGCCTTGACCGCGATACCTCCGGCCTCATGGTCGTGGCAAAGACCATCTATGCCAAGGATGCCCTTCAACACCTGATACAGGAGAGGACCTTGAAGAGATACTACCTGTGCCTGGTGCATGGGGTTCCCGCCACCAGGTTGGGAAGGATCGAAGCCCCCATCGGCAGGGATCCGGTACATCGTCGCCGGATGGCGGTCAGGGGAGACGGAAAACCGGCGGTGACCCTGTTCCGTGTACTGAGGGACCTGGGGAAGGCATCTCTTTTAGAGGTAGAGCTGGTGACGGGAAGGA
Source organism: Candidatus Geothermincolales bacterium (assembly GCA_037478635.1). Taxonomy (GTDB): domain Bacteria; phylum Actinomycetota; class Geothermincolia; order Geothermincolales; family RBG-13-55-18; genus JACVJK01. The sequence goes on from JBBFMI010000022.1 coordinate 14,147, forward strand.
CCCACCAGGTAAGGGTGCACATGTCCTATATCGGTCATCCGGTGGTGGGCGATCCCGAGTACGGGAAAGCAGGCGAACTGGAGAAGAGGCTGGACCTGCGCCGGCAGTTTCTGCACGCGCACCGGTTGGAGTTTCCCCATCCCCTCACCGGTGAACACCTCGCCTTCCAGGACCCTTTGCCCGACGACTTGCGGGAAGCGCTGGCCGCGCTGGAGTCGGGCAAGGTGGCCGGGGCCGCCCTGGATGTTTTCACCACCGAAC
>JBBFMI010000023.1:0-14351 GCA_037478635.1 Candidatus Geothermincolales bacterium
CAAGGCCTACGGGCCTTCCCAGGCCATCCACCGCCCACATTTCGTCTCCCACGGAAGGGACCACGGGCATCTCGAAAGGAACCGTGACCCGAGGCCGATCGGGGTCGACGGTCCTGTCCAGGAGGACTATGGCCAAGCCAGGACATATCCTCACGCATCTGCCACATCCATCGCAACGCTCCAGCTCCAGCCGGGGAGGGTTGCAGATATCCATGCCCACCTTTATGGCGCCCCTGGGGCAAGCGGACTCGCAGGGGTTGCAGGGGATGTCCTCGTCGCAATCCACGATGGCCACCGGTCTATCCCTGGATAAATCCCAGGCGGCCTCCAGGAACCCCGCCAAATCCTCGTTTTCGGTGGCCTCTTCGTTCTTCTTGTCCTTCACCATCTCTTAACGGGATCCTTTTTCCCTCGCCCAGGGGTCCCGGTCACCGAGAGCCCTCTAACATCAACGCCCATCAACGCCCAGGCCCCCGCAACTCGTCGCGCCAGAGCGACTCCCTTGCCCTCCGCTTCGCCTCCGTGCCCGAGCCGGCACGAAGGACGGTCAACCTCTCCTTTATCTCCTCCGCCGCCTTCCGATATTCCTCATCTCCCAGGCGTCCCAGGAAGCGGGCAGCGCCCAGGCCGGCCAGCCTGCCCTCGTCCATGGCCACGGAGGCCTCTTCCACGCCGGCCGCGTCCCCGGCAACGAAGATCCCGGGGACGCTGGTGGTCATTTCCTGGCTGTGCCAGGGAAGCGTACCCCCCAACTCGGGCACGTAGACCATGCGGCACCCCCTCATGGCGGCCAGCTCGACCAGGGGCGACATGCCCAATGCCAGGCAGAGACAATCCGCCTCCCATCGGCGGTAAACGCCCCTCTCCATGTCCTCGGCCACCACCGCCTCCACCTCTCCGTTCCCCAGGGCAGCCACCAGGCGGTGCCTGAGGAATATCGGGACCCCTTCCCGGCGGAGCTTCGTCTCGTGAACCCGGTAGCCCCCGACCCGGGAAGAGATCTCCAGTACCGCCTGCACCTCCGCCCCCGCCTGGAGGAGCTGGTAGGCGACGATCAGGCCCACGTTACCAGAACCCACCATCACCACCTTCCTCCCGGGAAGAACCCGGTGCAGGTTCATGAGGGTCTGGGCGGCTCCCGCCCCCATGACGCCGGGCAGGGTCCACCCCGGAAAGGGCAGCGCCCTTTCCATCGCCCCGGTGCAGAGGACCACCGCCTCCGGCTCCACCAGGTAAACCTCCCCTTCTCCCTCCACCATGAGTTCGCCGGAGGGAAAGAAACCCTGCACGAAAGAACCCAGCCTTATGTCCGCGCCGCATCCCTTGGCCTCGTCGGCCAGGATGTCGGCTATCTCGAAACCCCTCAGCCCGGCAAAATGGTGCCCCGAGCCGAAAAAGCGGTGGATCTGCTTGCGGAGTTGTCCCCCCGTATAGGTGTTCTCGTCCAACACCACCACCGGTACCCCCTGGCGGGCGGCGGTAGCGGCCGCGCACAATCCCGCCGGGCCTGCCCCCACCACCACCAGTTCTGCCCTCTCCCTGCGCAACCTCATCCGGGGTTCCCGCCCCCTTCCCCACCGCCGCTGGAAATCCCGGGGGAAGAAATGCCCGGGGATAGGGGCCTCTTCCCCTCGTATCTCCAGACCCGCATACCCTCCTCCACCCTGGTGCGGCAAGCCCTGACCGACCCCAGGCCTTCCACGAACACCATGCACTCGGAACACCTGCCGATCATGCAGAAGGCTCCCCGGGGTTCCCGCCTCCTGGAAGAAAGCCCCAGCCTCCGGATGCCCACGGCATAAAGGGCCGCGGCCAGCGGCTCCCCCTCCATCGCGGGCACCGGCTCGCCGTCAAGCCAGATGGTCACCTCCCGCCCGGCGACTCCGTCGCCCAGCACGGGGTGCCTTTTTATCCTGAGGTCTTCGCCGTCCACGGGACACACATCCCCTCCCCCAGAGTAGCTCCAGGTCCCCTCCGCAGGCCTTCCTCCTGATCCGGTCAAAGATCCCTGTAAAGGATATAACAAGGAAGCGCTCCCGGCAGAAAACGATAACGAGCAATCTTTCGTCCTGGCCACCCATCGCCGCATCCAAGGTCGCCGATATGGGCCAGGCCACCTGCCGGAAAGCAATTCGGCCGGGAACGGCTGAACCAGATACGGGCGTTCCCGCTACCACGGCGTGTCGGACATCGCCGGCTTCACCTGTCCTTCGGCATCCGCGCCCGTGCCCGGATAGGTAAAGCACGGCCGGCAGGTCACGATCGAAGACCAACGAAAGGCCGCCCCGAGGTAAAGGCGTTCGGATCCTGAAGGATGTAAAACGCGCGCCTCGTCACCGGTTGGACGGGGACACGGAGGGGCGCGACCGCCTTGCCGGTGACCCGGAAGTTTATGGTCCGGGAAGACGGCGCCGGTCGTTCCCGTCCAGGGAGAAGCGCTGCCTCGAGGGCGCGACGACCCGGGGTTGACCTCTTAGAAAGGAGATCCCTCGAAGGCGGATGGCCCGCAAGCGACGAGGGATCGACCCCAACGGAAAGCCCCGTCCAAGGAACGGCATCGCGCCAGTGCAGCCTGACACGGTGGCGGGACGACAGCGTTCCCGTTCACGGGCTGAGGGCCCTGGTCACGTAGTCCATGGCCTCGCCGACGATATCCTCCAGCCGGTGAGCCCGGGGGTTCTCGATCCAGTAATTGGCCAGCCTCACCAGCTGTCCCATTATGGCGTGGGCGGCTATGTCGGGCTTCACCGGCCTTATGCTGCCCTCCCTTATCCCCTTGCTTATGATGCGGCGGATGTCGTCCACTATGGCGGACGTGAAATTCCTCCAGCGTCCCTCCAGGGAGAGGTCCACGTGGGAGCTCTCGTCCAGGTACATCGAATATATCTCCCGGTTCTCGACGATAAGGTTGAAGGCCACCGGGATGGCCTTCCTCAACCTCTGGAGCATGTCCTTCTCCTCGGAGATGGCCTCCGCGACCTTCTTCTGGAACGCCCTGGCAAGCTCCTCGGCAAAATCGAGGAACACCTCCTCCTTCCCCGAGAAAAGCTCGTAGTACTCGGCGCCGGTTACCTCGGCCTCCTCCATTATGTCCTCGTCGGTCACGCCGGAATAACCGAGTCGGGCGAAAAGCCTTCCCGCCGCCTCCAGTATCCTCTTGCGCGTCGAGACCTTCTCCTCTCCCTCCTCCCCGATGGGAAGGGAAAAGACGTCTTCGGTGAGGTACTTCCCCTCTCCCTCGGTTCCCTGCCATATCCTTATCTTCTTCTCCATGATCTCCTTAATGCGGGAAAGGGGGAGGTGCTTCTGATGCTGGAGCTTCTTTATGTAGTTGATCATCTGCACGTATGAGGCGTCATAGTAGGCCATGTTGCGATGGGTCTTGATGGGCGGGGGAAGGAGTCCCATCCTCACGTAATAGTTGATGGCCGAGGTGGAAACCCCGGTCAACTTGGACAGCTGGGACACCTTCATGAGCTTGCGGCCTCCGGGGCCCGTTTTCCTATTTGCCCGTGTACCCTCGGAATCCCTTTTCTCCATGGCCTGGCTCCGAGGCCCCACCGACACTTCAGGGCTGGTCATCTCAGGATTACCTCCTTGCCGGAGATCGGCTCCGACCCACCATCGGTGTTGGAGTTCGATGGAGCTTCAAAAAGGCGACCGATCGCCCCTTCGGAATCGCCTTCTTAATATATTAAGTATAAATTAACGCTAAACTTTAACCCTGGTCAACCACCATGCGAGATCCATGAAAGCCGGGAGTCCGACCCATCAAAACCCACGACACGCTGCATACGGGCGCAAAAGCCCTGGCTTTTCGCCCGCGGTATCCGAGGATCATCGAGAAACGGTCCCAGTTCGCCGGGAAGAGGAATAAATCATTCCGACTCCAGGCCCGTCGCGTGGTCGTAGATCACCAGGCCCGATGGGAGCTTGGGGTGAAAATAGGTGCTCTTGTGGGGCATCCTCTCCCCCTTCCTCGCCAGCTCCCACACGACATCGATGGGAGTGGGCCTAACCATGAAAACCGCTTCCGCCTCCCCCGCGTCCACCTTCCCCATGGCATCCTCCGCCCAAGGGGTGAAGGCGAGCCTACCATCCTCTGCCAGGGAAACCGGGTCCAGGCCCAGCACCCGCGCGAAAACCAGCTGGTGCAGGACGGTCACGTCCAGCCCCTTCCACTCCGGGCTCTTGTCTCCCTCGAGCAATTCCGCCAATTTTAGGCCAGGCCTTAGGGTGAGCAGTTTTGCTATCTTGCCCGTGTACAGCCCGAAGGTCACGCCCGCTCCCATCCCGACCGCCTCCGGCAGCCGGTGCACGTCGGAGTCCTCCACCTCGAAGTATTCCTCCAGGTCCCCGAGGGCCTCTTGCCAGGAGATACCCACGCCGGAGAGGACCCGGTGCACGGGAAGGGATACCAGGCCAGGATCGGCGCTGCTGTAGACGCAGACCGAGACGAACCGACTGGGATGGTCGATCCCCTTCCCGGAGTTCTCCTCGGAATACTGGACCGCGGTCTCGTAACGGTGATGGCCGTCGGCGATCACCGCCCTGGTCATCCGGATCAGCTCGGAAAGCCGCTCGATCCACCTTTCCTCCACCACTCGATGGAGGCGATGCCTCACGCCTTGGTCATCCTGGAAATCCAGGAAAGGAGACGTCCGTGACGCCGCCTCTTCCAGGTGTTCCAGGAGACGCCCTTCCCCGTCGCCCACCAGGGCGAAAACCTGGCTGAAGTTCGCGCGGCAGGCTCTCAGGAGGTTCAACTGCTGGCTGCGGGTCTTGGGGAAGGTCATCTCGTGGGGAAGCACCACGCCCCGGGAGAAGTCGATACATCGGAGGAGGACCACCGCTCCCGTCCTCTCCAGCCGCAGGCCGCCGGGAAGGGCGAAAGCCTGCCGATAGATATAGACCGATGGGCCCGTGTCCACCCGGAAGACACCCCACTCTTTCCACCGGGAATAGGTCCTTGCGGCTTGGTGCCAGAACTCCTCCTCGGAATCTACCGGGAGTATGAGGCGGACCACGTTGTACGGCGAGCGGCGCAGGAGCTCGGCCTTCTGCCGCTCGTCGATGACGTCATAGGGAGGGGCGATAACTTCCTCTATCCGCCCCACCTTCTCCAGGTCAAAAAAGGTTCCGCGGAAGGGCCTTACGTCCAGCTCCATTTTCCACATTTTTACATCATGGCCTCGGACTTGTCTGGAACATTATAACCAAGGCCAACCTGCCGGTCACCGGGATGATGAGAAACGATCGTTTTGTCCTCGTGCACCGGCGCTTCGGCCCAGGTCTACCCTGCGGCACCGGGTGGCGGGGCCTTGAAAGGATGGCCTCTCCTCCCTTAACCACTTCCTTGGCCTTTATGCTCTTCCCCTACCTCGATACTGGACACGCCCGCATACGGGGCCATATCCGACGGGTATCTTTTCCTCCCCGTTCCGACGGTCTCCCGTGTCCGACCTACCTTAGACCAACCCTCCCCCGGAGAAAACGGGTACTCCTCCCCGAGGCCGCGCTTCGCGGGCGAGGGACTTTCCTGAATGGGCCCATCAGGTCTCTTCCCCAATGGCACCTTGAAACGACCTCCATTTCCCGTTCCATCTTCACGGCCAGCCACCGGTCCCTTCCCGCGAAAACGGATATCCCTTCCCGGTACCGCGCCTCGTAGGCGAGGGGCCTCCCGGGCAGGCCCGTCAGGGCTCTTCCCCCAGGGGTATATTGAAAGGAACGTCGTGCCTATTAAAATATTCCCATCCTCGAACCGGGGCAGAGCGGATCAAGCCCTTTCCGAAAAGGGAGGAGAAGCATGCTCTTCACCGCAGAGCAAGCCGCAAGCCTCTCAGGGTGTACCCTGCGACAGCTACGGTACTGGGTCAGGACCGAGCTCATAAGTCCCGCCCATACCGAAAGGAAGGGGGGCAGCGCCAGGGAATACTTCGACTTCCGCAACCTGGTGGAACTGCGCACCATCTGCGCCATGTTGAGGGGTGGGGTCACCCTCCAGAAGATCAGAAAGACCATTGAATACCTGCGAGAGGCGGCGGGAACAGAACATCCCCTCTCCCAGTGCAAGCTGGTCACCGACGGGAACACCATCTTCGAGGTCACCGAGGATCCGGGCAAGCTTCTTGATACCCTGCGAAAAGGCCAGTTCGCCTTCTGCATAGCCCTGGACTTGATCGAAGATGAGCTCAGGGAAAGGGTGAGAGGATTTCTGCGCGACAGGGAGGTATTCATCCAGAAACTCCTGGCCTGAGGATTCCCGGTCCGCCGCCACCCACACCCAATCGAAGCGGGGCGTTGGAAAAGAGCCCAAGGCATGGAAAGAGGTGAGGCATGGGCCCTTACCGGTCTGACGTGATCGTTATCAATCCTCCCGCTCAACCTGCCCTGAAGGGTAGCATGGGGGTTCCCATCCCCGCGGGAGAGGGACACCTCTCCTCGCCGGCCATGGAGATCTATCCCCCCGACCTCCCATACGTGGCGGCCTACCTGGAGAAGAACGGCGTCTCAACCCAGATCCTCAACCTGGCCCGGCTGATCGCCAAAGACCCTGGGCTGTCCGCCAGATCCCTTTTATCCGGGCTCAAGGCCAGGCTCGCCTGCGTGGTGATGGACAATCTCTATCGCTCCCTGGGCGCCCTGGAAACCGCGGCCCTCATCAAGGAGGTAAACCCCCAGATACCGGTGGCCCTCTTCGGAGAAGCGGTCGGCAATTTTCACCGGGAGCTGGCGAGCTTTCCCCAAGTGGACTTCGTGATATCGGGCGACTCGGTGGAGGAGCCCATGCTACAACTCTACGAGTGCGTCTCTGGGGCGATGCCGCCCCACGAGGTTCCCAACATCACCTACCGAGACGCCGGGGGGCACATCCAGGTGAACCCCACGAGCTACCTTCCCGCCTCCCTCGACTACCTGGGCGACGGCATGGCCTATTTCCTCCAACGGGTATTCCGCCGGGGAGAGAGGGAGAGCCTTCCCCCCCTCTGGAACTGGCGTCGTTACCCCGTCCTCTTCATACCGGTGGGCAGGGGCTGTAACCAGGGATGCCTGCACTGCGGCACCGCGTCCGGGACCGAGGCTTCCGGCAGGGATAAGATGTCCATCAGGCCACCCGAGCGCATCGTCTACGACATCGAGGTGGCCTCCAAGGTGACCACTGCCCCCCTTTTCCTGGTGGGCGATATCCGCCAGGGGGGAGACGAGTTCTCCCTGGAGGTGCTCGAGCGAATCGCCGACGTGGACCCTCCCAACCACCTGGTCTTCGACCTTTTCCTTCCGCCGGAAAGGGATTTCCTGGAGAGGATGGCCTTCAGCATGAGCCACTTCAATCTCCGCATGTCCCCCCTCACCCACGACGTGGAGCTGAGGGTCGGGCTGGGGAAAGCCTACACCAACGAGGAGCTGGAACAACTGATCGGGTGGGCAATGGACGCCGGTTGCACCCGCTTCTACCTGCATTTCCGCATAGGGTTGCCCGGGCAGGACCGGAGATCCGTCCAGGAGACGGTTGAATACTGCGGCGAGCTGTTGCGGCGTTTCGGGCCCCGGGTCCACCCCCTGATCTCTCCCATCTACCCCAATTTCCCGCCCGGTTCTGCCATATTCCGCCAACCCGAACGGTTCGGCGTGACCATGTTCTTCGAGAGTCTCGCCGAACAGGTCCAGGCCCTGCGCTTCCCCCACTGGCGGGAACACCTGGGATACGAGACCCGGTGGATGGACCGGGACGAGCTCGTGCTCACCACCTACGAGGCCCTGATAGAGCTCAACGCCATCAAGGCCAAGAGCGGGCTCATACCGCCCCGCCTTTCATCCCAGATCGACCGCTATTACCGCGACGCCCTCTCCCTCCTCAAGCTACTGGAGGAAACCGGCGCCGACCGTGCTCACGCGGTAGAGGGGTCACTGGCGGAAAAGCTCTCCGCGGCCTCCTCCGACCTGATGGCGCGATTCCCCCTGACTGGCAGGGAACTCATGCTCCCGCTGCACGGCTACCGCTTCCATCCCCTGAGGAGGATCAGGTACGCCCTGGGCCTTCCGTAGATGACAGTGGCTCCGGGGAAAGGCCAGGCATGCCTTGCAAGGGAGACCCGTAAGAGCCGGTCGCCGAGTCCAGACCCGCCAGCTTCCGTTCATCTCGATCCACGAGGAGGACCGGGTACGCCCTGGGCCTTCCGTAGATACAGGCCCTGAGCAAGGGTCCGATATGGCTTGCGAGAGGCGCTCGTTCCGGCTCGGCCCTCGGAGCTCAAGCCCAGGACTTGCCCTGAAGCGCCCTCGGGAGGAATATCCTAAAACTGCTTCATGACCGGGAGATCGGAGAGTTAATCCGGGGAGGATCGCCCTCGCCGGCAGATGAGATGGAATGAGGATGCTGGCATAAGCCCCTGTCTCACTTGAAGGGCTCGGGGGAATAGTCGTCTTCCATTATCTGCTCCGCCTTTTCCCGGAGCTTCTTGAAATCCCTCTTGACCCGGCTGTCCTCCGGGAGCAGCTTGTCGGTGGAATTGAATCCCCAGCTCTCGTAACGGATGGCCACCCTCGGGCTGAAAACCCTGTTGGCCTGGGCGCCGCATTTCTCGCAATCGGCCACCCTCTCCGCGTCCATGGGCTGGATCAGGTCGAACCTGTGCCCGCACTCGCTGCACCGATACTCGTAGACCGGCAAAACCCTCACCTCCTGGCGTTTTCTGGGCTTATTATAAACCCTTCCTCCCCTGCTTTATACTTTTATGGTCACGCCACGCATGAAGCGGAGGGAGAAAGGAGGTCCACATGGGCTACACCACCATCAAGCTGGAAAGGGAAGGGAACGTGGCGCTGCTCATACTGAACCGCCACGAGGTCCACAACGCGATGGACCAGGCCATGTTCCTCGAGCTCAAATCCGCCGCGGGAGAACTCTCCCTGGATCCCGAGGTCAGGGCCGTGGTGATCACGGGCGAGGGCCCCTCCTTCTCCAGCGGACTCGACCTGGGAAGTTTCCAGGGCCTGGATAAGCTCACCCGCCGCCATTTCTACGCCCTGCTCAAGGAATTGCAGGGAGCCTTCCTTGCCTACGAGACCATGGCCAAGCCGGTGATAGCGGCGGTGAACGGCCTCGCCTATGGGGCGGGCACCGAGTTGGCGCTGGCGTGCGATATCCGTTTCGCCTCGGAAAACGCTTCGTTCGGGCTTTTGGAGATAAAATTCGGCATCATCCCCGACCTGGGAGCCTGCCGGCGGCTGGCCAGGCTGGTGGGTCCCGGGTATGCCCGGGAGCTGATCTACACGGGGGACGTGATCGACGCGAGGGAGGCCCACCGCATCGGCCTGGTGGAACACCTGTGTCCGGGCGACAGGGTGCTGGACGAGGCCCTCGGCCTCGCCAGGCGACTGGCCGACGGCCCTCCCCTGGCCATAGGCATGGCCAAGCAGGCCATCTTGCGCGGCCTGGATGCAGACCCCGAGACGGCCCTGGAGTTCGAGGCCATGGCCCAGACGCTCTGCCTTTACTCCGAGGACCACCGGGAGGCGGTGAGGTCTTTCCTGGAAAAGAGGAAACCCGATTACCGGGGGAATTGAGCCCGGCGGAAGATCCGCGCTCCCGGACCGGTTCCCACGCACGGGCAGATGGTCATCGGTCCCGGGGCGGCGAGAGGGCATTTCTGCCCCTGCCCCTACCTCGTCCGCGTCCAACGGCCCCCGGCGATAACGCGGCGATCGGCGTGACCGGGGGACACGCCGAACCTCGTTGCCCGTCCGGCAAGGCCCGCCATTATCCATCCTAAGACCGCCAGGGGGCGGTGGTTCTGCATCGTCCCATAGTGCGAACGCCAATTTAGGCCATTATCCTTCCGGTGACCACCGGGAGGCGGTGAGGTCTCGGCAACGGAGGGGGGACTCGGTCGACCCGCTTAAAGGCGCGTAGGACAACCCGCAGGGCCCAGGAAAGGGACAATCAACGGGATAACCCCCCGATCCCTTAGCGGGCCCCGGGTCGGGTCATAAACAGCGCTATCCAAGATAGAACACTGCCACGAACGGCAGACTCCTTGGTCCGCGAAGGACCTCAAAGGCATGCCTCCTCGCGGGGGCCTTTTTAAAAGATGCCCTGATAGGTCCCTCTTCCGGCCGGCAAGGACATAAAACTCGTTCGCGGGGCAACCGTCATGGGGCTTGACCGCCCCCTTCCCTGATCCGTTGGAGCTCCCTGCGGGCAGAGGCGCCTGCCTGTCCGTGGGGGTCCAGCTGGATGGCCTTTCCCAGGAAGAACTCCGCCTCGCCCAGCCTTTCCTGGGACGCCAGGCTGGAACCCATGAGGAAATACGCCCAGGGGTCACCGGGACAGAGCTGTATATAGCGGTTCAAGGCCCTCTCCGCCTCGGCAAAATCGCCTTTCTTCACCATCAACCTCCCCAGGCAGAGCCAGGCCAGGGGATACCTGTCGTCTATTCGCAGGGCCTCCCGGTAGAGTTCCTCCGCGTCCGACCATCTCTCCTTCATCAGGTAAGCCGAGGCCAGGTTGCACAGGACCTCCAGGTTATCCCTCCTGAGAGAGAGGGCTTTTCTCCAAACGTTCACCGCATCGCGATACATGCCCAGGTGCAGGAGGGCCACCCCCAGCAGGTTGAGCACGTCCGGCTCCAGGGGGTCGCCCTTGAGCCGCGCCCTGGCCTTCAACAGGAGGCGCACCGCCTCACCGTAACTCGCCTCCCCGATCAGGAGCTGGGCCAGGTTCACGTAGGCCAGGGCGAAACGGGGATCGGCCGCCAGGGCCTTGAGGTACAGCCTCTTCTTGGATTGCCTGTCGGTGGCCATCCGCAGGGCGTACACGAAGTAGACCAGCGCCCTGTCGGAAAGGGAAAGCCCTTCCCCGATGCGGGCGGGATCGGCCTTCTCCACTCCCAGGGACCGGGCAACGAATCCCATGATGTCCTCCACCAGGTCCTCCAGGGCGGGCACGTCGACCGTCATGTGGGAAGACCTGGCCTCCGCCCGCAGGCCGTCGAAGGGGAAGGACCGGGTGGACACCGCCGCGCCCTCGTCCCGGTGGGTCAGGTTGACCGTGACCCTTACTTCCCTTATCCAGGGAGAACCGTGCGGTCCGAACTCCAGCGAGCCCCACAAGCAGTAATCCACTCCCGCCTCCCTGGCCGCCTCCCTCACCTCCTCGGGTCGGTGTGGCCTGGTCAGGGAGATGACCTCGCCCTCCCTGGGGGACGGGGTGAGATCCACCATCGGGATACCGGCGCCCCTTGCCAGGGCGTTGGTGAGAAAAAGGAACAGGAGCTGTTCGAAGGCGGAGGATATCCTCCCCACCGCGTTGGTGGCGAACTGGAACAACCCCAAGGAGAATTCTCTTTCCATCCTTTCCCCATTTTAACAGCCGAAGGCTCGAGGACCCTTTCGGGCACCGGTCTTCCTCGGGGTAGACGGTCACCGCCACGGTCAGCGGGATGGACATCGACCGCCGCCGGGGCCTTGTGGGAGTTCCTGGCCCGACGACCGAACCCCGACGCCATAACGAACCATGGGGTAGAACGACCGAAATCGGACTGTTCTCTCGGAAAAGCAAAAGATAGGGGTACACCTTAACCGGAGCCGTGACCAGAACCTGTCCAAACGAATACTGTCCAAACAATTTTTTTTTCGCTAATATTTTCGCTAATATTTAGGGAACCCGGGGGAGAGATGTCAGGTTCTTCGCAATCTCAGAGGAGGTGGGACCGGGATGCAGAACGTGGGAACGCTGGACAGGGCGGCCAGGGCGGCGGTCTCGCTGGCGCTCGCCTATTACGCCCTGAAAAGGTCGGACAAGGCAGGAGTGGTCCTGGCTTTCCTGGCCGGCGACATATTCGCCTCCGCCCTCTCCGGCCACTGTCCCCTGTACCGCCTGCTCAAGGTGAACACGGTGGGAAAGCCGATCTGAGGCCCCGAGAGCCCGGACAACCGACGACCCGGACGTCTCATACGGGTTGCGAAACGATGAGAAGGGCAACCCCAACACTCTGCGCTGAACGAGAGCTCGAACCCTTGGTCTTGCAAGCGTCATAACCCGCGGCCACTGCCGAGGACCCACGGTATACGGGCGAGAAGCGGTCAGGCATCTGTTCACGGTCACTTTCGAGAAGCCAAGAAGGAGGCCTGGATGGGGAGCGTAAAGGACATGCTGATCCTCGAGGAACCGACACCCGATAAGACGGGGGTCGGAAGGTTCATCTTCTCCGACCGCTATTCGGTGTTCGACTGGGGGGAGATGCCCGACCACATCGAGGGCAAGGGGATGGCGATCTGCCTGGTCACCGCCTACTTCTTCGAGGAGCTGGAGAACAGGGGGATAAAAACCCACTACCTCGGGCTGGTGGAGGACGACAGGGCGGTGGACCTGTCCCAACTCAAGAAACCTTCCAACGTGCTCCAGTTCAAGGCGGTGAGGGTCATAAGGCCCGCCACGACCCCTGGAGGTTACGATTATTCCGCCTACTCCGGGGAGAAGGGTTGTTTCCTCCTGCCCCTGGAGGTCATCTACCGTAATTCCCTCCCGGAGGGATCCTCCGTGTTCAAGCGACTGAGGGAGGGCTCCCTGACCCTCGAGGAAATCGGCCTCGCGGAGATGCCCGTACCCGGCCAGGCCTTGGCCGAACCCATCCTCGACGTCTCCACCAAGCTGGAGTCCTCCGACCGCTACCTCTCCTGGGACGAGGCCCGCTCCATCTCCGGCCTCACCGAGGACGAGTTGAACCGCCTGAGGGAGATAACCCTCACGATAGACTCGCTCATAACCGAGAGGGTGGAGGCGCTCGGCCTTACCCACGAGGACGGGAAGCTCGAGTTCGCCTTCGACCCGGAAAGGGAGCTGATGCTGGTGGACGCCCTGGGAACTCCCGACGAATGCCGTTTTTCCTACCAAGGACTCCCGGTGAGCAAGGAAGTGGCCAGGATATATTACCGCCGCACCGCGTGGTACCGGGACGTCGAGCGGGCGAAGGCAGAGGACCCCGTCAACTGGAAGGAAAAGGTCGGCTCGAGCCCGGAGCCCCTGCCCATGGATCTGAGAAGGGCCATATCCCACCTGTACATGGCCTTCGCGAACCAGATGACGGGGAGGGAATGGTTCGACTGTCCTCCCCTGTCCGAGACCCTAAACAAGATCGCGGATTATCTACGGTCTTGAACATGGTCTACCAGACCGAACGACCCAACGCAACACCGCAAGGCCGTTGGACAAAAGGACGGGGAAAATGGAAAAGGGGAAGTTCGTCACCGTCCTCAACTGCATGGACGGAAGGGTACAGGCTCCGGTGTTGGATTTCGTGAGGAGAGAAACGGGGATCGAATGGGTGGATAACCTCGCGGTCCCCGGTCCCGCGAGGGCCTTTTCCGGGTCGGGCGACCCACGCCTCCTCGACCTGATCGAGAACGGCCTGAGGATCTCGGTAAGATCCCATGGATCGAGGTACATCTGCATAGTCATCCATCATGATTGCGCGGGTTGTCCCTTCGACCGGCAAACCCAGGAGGATCTTGCCCGCGAGGCCGTGAGGAGAATCTCCGACTGGTTTCCAGAAGCAAGAGTGCGAGCGATCTGGGTGAACGAGGACTGGGAAGTGGAGCCCTTATAGGGGTGGAAACGAAATCTCCGTATACCCCGCATTATTCGCAAACCGCCAACCAGGGCTCGCGGGATATCGCCAACTAGGGATCGTGGGATCCTGAATCCAATGAGCCTTAACGGTTCTCTTCTGCGGATGCGCCCAAAAAAAGGGCCGCTTGCGCGGCCCTGAAAGATGTTCCGGCGGCGTCCTACTCTCCCACTCGGTCCCCCGAGCAGTACCATCGGCGCTGGAGGGCTTAACTTCCGTGTTCGGAATGGGAACGGGTGATCCCCTCCGCCATGGCCACCGTGAACATTTATATTCGTTTGTCAAAATCCGACACACCTTCAAAACTGCACAGCGGTCTCCGAGGTAAAGGATGAGCCAAGCCCTCGACCTATTAGTACCGGTCGGCTGAACGCGTTGCCGCGCTTACACCTCCGGCCTATCAACCTCGTAGTCTACGAGGGGTCTTACCCGGTTGACCCGGTGGGAGAACTAATCTTGGGGTCGGCTTCCCGCTTAGATGCTTTCAGCGGTTATCCGGTCCGGACGTGGCTAACCAGCCGTGCCCCTGGCGGGACAACTGGCACACCAGAGGTCCGTTCACCCCGGTCCTCTCGTACTAGGGGCAACTCCCCTCAGTTCTCCTGCGCCCGCAGCGGATAGGGACCGAACTGTCTCACGACGTTCTAAACCCAGCTCGCGTACCGCTTTAATGGGCGAACAGCCCAACCCTTGGGACCTGCTCCAGCCCCAGGATGCGAC
>JBBFMI010000024.1:0-3704 GCA_037478635.1 Candidatus Geothermincolales bacterium
GGAGGGCAAGCTGGCCAAGATGATCGTCCCCATGACCGTGTGGACCGGCAACGGCTGGAAGGTGGTGGACAAGGACGAGCAACCCAGGCCCGACGCCACCATCGAGGGCATGAAGAACCTCCGCACCCCCTTCCGGGTCAAGGGGAGGGTCACCCCGGGCAACGCCTCTGGCCTTAACGACGGCGCCGCCGGGGTCATCCTGGCCTCGGAGAAGGCGGTCAAGGAATACGGCCTTAAGCCCAAGATGCGGCTGGTGCAGTACGCCTTCGCCGCGGTGAGGCCGGAGATCATGGGCCTCGGGCCGGTGCCCGCCACCAGGAAGGTGCTGGAGAGGGCCGGTATGAAGTTCGACGACCTGGACGTCATCGAGCTCAACGAGGCTTTCGCCGTCCAGTGCGTGGTCTTCATGAAGGAGTTCGGCATGAAGCTGGTGGATGACCCCCGGCTCAACCCCTGGGGCGGCGCCATCGCCTACGGCCATCCCCTGGCATCCTCCGGGGCTCGCCTCCTGGCCCACCTGGCATTCTGGTTCGAGGAGCACCCGGAGGCCAAGTACGGACTTGCCACCCTCTGCGTGGGTTTAGGCCAGGGCGGGGCCATGATCTGGGAGAACGTCCAGCGTTAACAGGGAAAGGAGGTTTGAAATGCCCGAGGAGCTGGTCACCTACTTCAAGGACACCTATTACGACTCGCCGGCGGGGAAGATCGCCATCGTGACCATGGATAACGGCGAGGATTACAAGAAGCCCAACACCTTCGGTTTCGGGGCCATGCAGAGCCTCAACGAGTGCCTGGACAGGATCATGGCCCAGGGGGACGTGAAGGGCATGATCCTGACCGGAAAGCCCTTCATCTTCGCGGCCGGGGCCGACCTCACCCAGGTGCCCAACGTGAAGACCAAGGAACAGGCCATGGAGATCGCCCGGGCCGGCCACGCCGCCTTCAAGCGGATCATGGACCTCCCCTTCCCCACCGTGGCCGCGGTGAACGGGGTGGCCCTGGGAGGGGGCCTGGAGATAGCCCTGGCCTGCGATTACCGGACGGTGGCCCACACCGTGGAGCACATCGGATTCCCCGAGTGCTTCCTGGGCCTCATCCCCGGTTGGGGAGGCACCACCCTGTTGCCCAAGCTGGTGGGGCCGGAGAAGGCGCTGCAGGTCATCATCTATAACGCCCTGAACAACAACCGGATGCTCAAGGCCAAGGAGGCCCTGGAGATGGGCATCATGGACCGCATGTACGAGGCGGTGGACCTCCTGGACAAGAGCATCGAGTTCCTGGTGGGCATCATCCAGGGCACCGAGAAGGTGGAGAGGCCGGAGCCCGATTGGTCCAACGTGGACCAGCTGTGCGAGCAGGCCAAGGCCTTCGCCGACACCAAGGTGCACGGCAACTCCAGGGCTCCATACATGGCCATCGAGATCATCCGCAAGGCCAAGGACATCTCGGTGGACGAGGGTTTCGCCATGGAGGACGAGGCCCTGGGCGAGCTCATCCCGTCCCCGCAGATGCAGGCGGGCGCCTATGCGTTCGACCTCACCCAGCGCCGGGCCAAGAGGCCAGTGGGTATCCCCGAGGGCCAGCCGCTGCCGGTCAACAAGGTGGGTATCCTGGGCGCCGGCCTCATGGGGAGCCAGCTGGCGGTGCTCTTCCTGCGCCGCATGCAGATCCCCGTGGTGATCAAGGACATAAAGCAGGAGTTCCTGGACAAGGGCGTGAACTACATCCAGCAGGAGATCCAGCGCCAGGCCGAGAAGGGCCGCATCGACAAGACCAGGGTCAACTGGATGCTTAACCTGCTGGAGCCCACCCTGGATTACCAGGACATGGCCGACTGCGACTTCATCATCGAGGCGGTCCTCGAGGAGATGCCGATAAAGAAGCAGGTGTTCGGCGAGATCGAGGATTACATCAAGGAGACCGCCATCCTGGCCACCAACACCTCTTCCCTGTCCATCACCGAGATGGCCTCCGACCTGAAGCACCCCGAGAGGGTGGTGGGCTTCCACTTCTTCAACCCGGTGGCGGTCATGCCCCTCCTGGAGCTTATCAAGGGCGAGAAGACCAACGACGTCACCCTGATCACCGCCGCCGACGTGGGCCGGAAGCTGGGCAAGCGCATGGTGCTGGTCAAGGACTCCCCGGCCTTCGTGGTCAACCGCCTGCTCATCCGTTCCATGGTGGAGACCATCAAGCTGGTGGACGAGGGCAACGATTTCAAGGAAGTCGACATGGCTCTGTGGGCCCTGGGATCCCCCATGCCCCCCTTCCAGCTCCTGGCCCTGGTGGGTCCCGCCATCGCCATGCACGCCACCGAGACCCTGGCCGCCGCGTACCCGGACCGCTTCTTCGTGAGCGAGAACTTGAGGGAGCTGGTGGCCCGGAAGAAGCCGGGAATCTACGGGCCGGACGGCGAGGTGGATCCCGAGGTGAAGGAGTTCTGGAAGCAGCAGGAGCCGCCCAAGAAGGCCACGCCCGAGGAGATGAGGGACCGCGTGAGCCTGGCCCTGGCCGACGAGGTCTGGCGCATGCTGGACGAGGGCGTGGTGGCCGGGCCGGAGGAGATCGACATCTGCATGATCTTCGGCGCGGGCTACCCCTTCTACATGGGCGGCCTTACCAAGTACCTGGATTACGCGGGCTACTCGGAGAGGGTGCGCGGGAAGAAGCTGCATCCCGAATCCTGAGGCCATTGACGGATGGGCGGCCCGGCTTGCCGGGCCGCCTTTTTTTCGGACGTTCGGATAAACGATATGGATTGAGCCCCGCCCGGAAGGGTGAGATAATCGCCGAGGGGCGCTCGCGAAGCCAGGTGACTCGGGGGAGCGGGCAAGGGTTCGAGGAAGGTTCGCGGGGAGAGGGAAGAAGATGGAAAAGGTCATCGTCACCGAGGGTCTGACCAAGTACTACGGAAGGGCCCGCGGGGTCCTGGGGCTCGACCTGGAGGTGGAAAGGGGAGAGGTCTTCGGCTTCCTGGGACCCAACGGCGCGGGGAAGACCACCACCCTCCGTCTACTGCTCGACCTGATAAGGCCCACCTCCGGGCGGGCTTACGTCTTCGGGATGGAGACCACCAGGGAGAGCGTGAAGATCCGCTCGCGGACCGGTTACCTGCCGGGGGAGCTCGCCCTCTACGACCGCCTGACGGGGGAGGAGTTCCTGCGCTTCTTCGCCCGGTTGAGGGGAGGGGTCGACTGGGGTTACGTGGAGGAACTCTGCAGGCGCCTGGATGCGGATCCCGCCCCGCGCCTTTCCTCCCTCTCGCGGGGGAACAAGCAGAAGTTCGGGCTCATCCAGGCCTTCATGCATCGGCCTGAGCTGCTCATACTGGACGAGCCCACCTCGGGATTGGACCCCCTGATGCAGCAGGAGTTCCACCGCATGGTGGAGGAGGCCAGGGAGGACGGCATCACCACCTTCATCTCGTCCCACAACCTGCCGGAGGTGGAGAGGATCTGCGACCGGGTGGCCTTCATCCGGGAGGGCAGGTTGGTGGAGGTGGTGGAGGTGGCCTCCCTCAAGGAGAGGTCTCTCCACAGGGTGGAGGTGTTTTTCTCCTCGCCTCCGCCGCCCGGCAGCTTCGACTCGGTCCCCGGGGTGTTGAGGGCGGAACAGGACGGGGAACTGGCGCGGCTCCTGGTGAAGGGGAACATGGACTCGGTGGTCAAGGCCCTGGCGAGGTTCCAGGTGCAGCGGCTGGTGAG
>JBBFMI010000024.1:3714-13711 GCA_037478635.1 Candidatus Geothermincolales bacterium
CTGGAGGAGGTTTTCATGACCTATTACGGAGAACAGGAAAGGGAGGTCGCCTCGGAGGAGCGAAAGGCCCGGGGAGGTGAGCGGGGATGAGGCTTCCGGTCTTCAGCAGGACGGTCCGGGACCGGCGACGCTTTCTCCTCTGGTGGTGCCTGGGCATGGCGCTCTTCGTGGTATCGCAGGTCTCGTTCTACCCCTCCATGACGCGCAGTGACGCCCTGCGGGACTACATGGAACAGGCCCCGGAGTGGTTGAAGATGTTCACCGGCGGGGAGTTAGACATCGTCTCGCCCGTGGGTTACATGAACAGCCAGTTCTTCTACCTCATGTTGCCCCTGCTCCTCTTCATCGTGTCCATAGGGCTGGGAAGCGATTCGCTGGCGGGAGAGGAGGGACGGGGCACCATGGACCTGCTGCTCTCCACTCCCGTGTCCAGGTTGAGATTGGCCCTGGAGAGGTGGGCGGCCTCTTCCTTCGTGCTCGGGACCATAGCCGCCGCCTTCCTGGTCACGGCGCTCATATCGGCGGCGGCGGTGGACATGGAGATAAGCTATCTCAAGATGGCGGAGGCGACCTTCGCCGCGTTCCTGCTGGCCACGCTGGTGGGGACTTTTTCCATGTGGGTGGGGGCCATCACCGGCAATCGTGGCCTCTCGATCGCGCTGGGGTCGTTGCTGGGCCTGGCTTCCTACCTGCTGGATTCCCTGGGCTTGATGGTGTCTTCCCTGGCGCCCTGGAGGAAGGTCTCCATCTATTACTACTATTCCGCCAACAACGTGCTTGCCCGGGGACTCAGGGCGAGCCACGTCGCCGTCCTGGTGGCCGGGATCGCCATCCTCCTCGCGTTTGCCGTTGATTCTTTCCAGGGGAGGGATATCGGGGTCAAGGGCTCGGTCTCGCTCCCCCTCGTCCACCGCTTCCGGGGCATGCCTTCGGGGGAAGGCGCGTAGTATGGGGTTGGATCCGCTTCTGCTGGGGCAGTGTTTCGTGGTGTGTGCGTCGGCTGCTCCACGCGTTTAGAAAAAGGAAGATTTTGACAGCCTCCAGCAGCCCTTGCGGGCGTGGATCGTGCGCCCCCGTGGTCCTGAGTGCGATGGATGAGGGAAACGATGGTCCCGGTACGGGGGTCGGGGGCATCGCTCAGAGGCCCGAGATCGCCCTCATCTTATCGGCGAACCTCCTTGCGGAAGCGGGATCCATGGGCACCGGCCGGCAGTAGTCGTGGATGAGGTAGGGCGCCAGCTCCGCCTCCTCCAGGCGGTTGCCCCGCAGGCGGCAGCGCAGCACGAAGCCCTCCCTGGTGTAGTCGGCGAACATCTGGTCGAACACGAAGTTCCCCAGACTGTAAGCGATAAAGCTATGCCCGTAGATCTCCACCGGTTGGATGCAGTGGGGATGGGAGCTCACCACCATGTCTGCGCCGGCGTCACAGGCGACGTGGGCCAGCTTCACCTGGGAATCGGACGGCCGGTACCTGTATTCCTCGCCCCAGTGGAAGGAGACCACCAGGAAATCCGCCTGCTCCCTGGCCTCCATCACCTTCCTCTTCACCGACTCCTCGTCGTCGCGGCCGAAAGGGGCGTAGGGGGGCAGGTCCAGCCAGGCCACCCCGGGCTTTCCGGGGCCTGCGTTCACGCTCCCGGCGACGCAGTTGAAGGCGAGGAAGGCGAAACGGATGCCCTTCACCTCCAGGATGAGGGGAGAGTAGGCCTCCCCCGAGTCGCGGCCGCCGCCCACGTACCTCATCCCCTTTTCCTCCAGCGTTTTCAGCGTGTCCAGGAAGGGGGCGGTCCCGAAGTTGGTGCTGTGGTTGTTGGCCAGGCTCAGAACGTCGAAGCCACACAATTCCAATCCCTTCACCGTCTCGGTCGGGGCTATGAATGACACCCCCTTGGTGGGGGGAGGATAGCGGTCCGAGAGCGGGCATTCCAGGTTTCCCCAGGCCAGGTCGGCGTCGGATAGCAGGGGCGCCGCGTCCCTGAAGGGGAAGAGGACGCCCCGCTTGCCCATCTGCTTGGCCACTGTCCTGGAGGGTATGATGTCTCCCGCGAAGCCCAGGGTTGTGGTGGGAAAACCGCTTGTCGCCCAGGTCTCCAAAAGCCCGATCACCTCGTCCCTCTTCGTTCCTTCCCCCGGGGATAGTTCCTCGGACGAATAGATGAACACCTTGTGCGGCTCGCCCACCACCTTTTCCCAGCCGGCTATCCTGATCTTGAGGGGCTGGAACTCGAGGGTGCTGGTGGGGACGTATCCCTCGGGAGGCGGGGCTTTGTCCGAGACGAGGATGTCGGGGCGGTCGCCCGCGTCGATAACCTCGAAGGCGGTGGGGCCATCCGCGAGACGGTCGAGGAGGCTTCGCCACGTCCCCGTCATCTGTGGCGGGACGTCCACGGCCAGGGTCACCCTTCCCGAGGAGGTGACGGCCGGCTCCTGGCGGTGCAGGCGGGGATAGAGGAAGACGAAGGCGCCCAAGAGGACCAGGAACGCGGCAAGGTAGAACCGGAGGACGAGCCGTTTCCCTGTTTTGCCGGTCGGTAGGTCACGGGCATCCCCGGTCCCGAGGCCAGGTCTTACGAAGCGCACTTTCTCTGACGCCCCCGTCAGGCCGCCGATCCCCCGTACCTTTCTGCCGCTGTTAACATCTTCCACCTCAGCGGGCCTTTTCCTTCCACCGGGTAGGGCGCGGAAAGGGATAGGCCCTTCGGAAGAAAGGCTCATTCTCTGGGAAGAAATGGTAACATCGTGTCGTGGCCAAGAAAGGACATGGGCCGGATCGCCGACGAGTCGACAAGCGCGTCTTCGGGACTTCCCGGTAAAGGTTTCCAGGTCCGTCCGGGGAAGGGGGTTCCCGCCCAGCCAGCACGCTTCTGCGACCGCATCCCGTTTACAACCGAGGCGTCAGCCGGGAAAGGGAGGACTGACGGCAAAGAGTGACAGAGTGATTTTTCTCCACGCCCTCAACGGTTCCACCGGGGGAGGGGAGATCCGCCTGGGCCCCGGCGCCCGTCCTCTAAACCCAGCCTTTCCAACTTGAAGCGTCGACTGGGACGAGAAAGAACCCCTGGTCACGGGAGGTTTTTTCTCCGCGCCCTCACCGGTCTAGCTCGAGGCGAAGGGCAATCGCTCATCCATCGCCCGGCCTCCCTCCCGTTGCCGCGGCCAAGTTCGGGTGTCAACGGTGGTGAAAGCCGAGCCGTGTGTGAAGGCCGGCCCGTGTCGGTCCTGGCCGGCCTTCCGCCACGGTGCGACTTGAAACGCCCTCACTTACCAGCCATCTCCCGGTTCTGCGCCATCTCCCTGTTTTCCAGGCGCTCGCACTGGCAGTTCTCGGGTTCAGGGTTTTCCGATCCCGAAGCTCTTTCGCCACTCTCGCACTGGCCGTCGGTGCAACGTTCGCGTTCCTGTAGGCGCTCCTGTTCCATGAGGCACCTCTGCTCCATCGCGCAGGACCCTTGCGAGCACCCTTCACTTCCGGGCTGGGAGCCTTCCCGCGCCTCCTCGCGCTCGCGCACCCTTTCCCTGTTCGTCAGGCATTCCTGGCAGGATTCCTCCCCGCAGTCCTCGGTGCAGCTGCCCTGGATCTCCTCCCGCTCCTGGACCTGGGAGGATTCCCGTACTCTCGACCTCACCTGGTCCCCGGCGCACTCGTTCACGGCATATCCCTTCGCGGCCTTTGAGCCATCACGGCCATCCTTGGCGGCGAAAGCTATGCCCGTCGCCAGCAAGAGGACCAAGAGAATGCCCGTCGCCACCAGCCACGCGGTTTTAGACTTCATGTTCTCACCTCCCGTTCTCTCCATGTGTCCTCAACCAGATATACGACGGGTAGCGCGATGTTGTACGCTCTTGGCGTGAGATATTCTGGTCTTCCCCTGGCGACCTGGGGGATTGCGGTCTGAAACCCGTTCAGGTCGGGACCGGGATCCGTATAAGAGGATGGAGGGATGAGAGAGGAGAAAGAGGACCTGGAGGCCCTGGCGGAAAGGGCGGCGGGCGGCGATGAAGAGGCTTTCCGCGACATCTACGAGTCCCTCCTCGACCCGGTCTTCCGCTATTTCTACTGGTCGCTCGGGTCCTACGAGGACGCGGAGGACCTCACCGAGGAGACCTTCGTCAGGTGCCTGGCCGCCATCGGGCGCTTCGACAGGCGCAAGGCTTCCCTCAGGACCTGGGTGTTCGTGATCGCCAGGAATGTCCTGGTGGACCACCTCAGGGCGAAGGGAAAGGTGAAGACGGAAGCCCTGGAATCCGCCGGCGAGGTCCCCACCGCGGGGGTCGAGGCGAGGTGGGAAGAGGAGGAGAGGGACCGGAAGGTCAGGGAGGCCCTGCGGGAACTCCCGGAGGCCCACCGGCAGGTGCTCGTGATGAGGTATTTTCTGGAAATGGACAACGGGGAGATCGCGAGGGTCCTGGGAAGAACCCCCGGGGCCGTGAACGCCCTGAGGATAAGGGCCCTGCGCAGGCTCGGAAAGGTGCTGGAGAAGAAGGGATGGCTCTGAGGTTGCACGGCACGGGAAAAGCAAAGAGGAGAGAGGCGGCGGCCGAGGAATTCCTCGCCTCGGCGAGCGGTCCGGCGACCCCCGAGAGGTTGCGCCTTTGCGGCTTTCAGCGGGTGATGGCCAGGGCGAAGGAACCGGAGGCCTTCCGGGGCAGGGACGCCTGGCGCCTTTCCACGCCCTCGCTGTACCGTCCTCTCTATCGGTCGGCCGCGGTGATCCTTCTGGTGGTGACGCTTCTCTTCGGGTCCACCGCGGCCCTTTACGCCGCCTCCTCGGGCTCCCTTCCCGATTCCTGGTTGTACGGCCTGAAGAGGGCTTTCGAGAGGGCGAGGGTCGCCGTGGCTTTCTCTCCTTCTTCCAGGCTCGACCTCGAGGTGAGGTACGGCCAGCGGAGGCTGGAGGAGATCCGGGAGATGGCGCGCAGTGGCCGCGTCCGGGGAGGGGAGAGGTGGTTGGCCGAGTACGAGAGGTTCCTGGCAAGCGCGGAGGGTCGGCTGGACGCGCTGCAGGAGGAGGAGAGGGATGCTTGGAGGTCACGCCTCGCCCTGCTCCTGCAGGAACACGAGGTGACGTTGCGGGAGGTCATGGGCTACGCTCCCGCCGGGCTGGTCCCCCTGGTCGAGAGGGCGAGGGGGCGCTGTGCAGAGTCTTGTGCCAGGATGCGCGGGGGACCCGGGGAGAGCCCGGACCGGGGAGGAGGTCCGCCCGGCGATCGCGGGCCCGGTGGCGAAGGCGATCACGGGCCTGGCGGTGAAGGCGAGGGTCCCGTTCAACAGGGGTGGGATGATGGCTCATGCCCTTCCCTGGGATCCGGTGGCGCGGCAGGAGAGGAGGAAACGGGCGGGCAGTCCCGTGAAGGGGGCGAGGGCCTGGGAGAGCCCCAAGGCCCGGGCGGAGGCGGAGAAGCGGGACCCTGCGGGCCCGGGGGATGGCAAGAAATGACGGGCAAAAGGTGAGCGAAAAGCCCGCCCGCACGAAATGGCGCGTCGCTCGTCAACGGCATGCGTCGGTCGTGCGGGAAAACTCCGGGCAGGGCAGCGTGGGTCGGACGGCTAGAGCGGGGAGAATTAATGGTAAATCATGGAAAGGAAGAGCGCACGCGGGAGGAGTGGTGCCTGGGCCGTCCGGATGGGACGGAAGCGTGGAGGCGGCCTCCCGCCTCGCACGTGGCTCCACCTCGCACGTGGCTCCACGAAAGTGCCGTTTGACCCCGCGCGGAAAAATCCTCGCATGCGAGAGGCGAAGGGAGCCTCGATCTCGACCTCCTCCATCCCGGCAACCTGAGATCTCCGGCGCGAGAAGCGATGGCTGTAGCCCGGAGATGGGGGCGGGAGAGGGGGAAGCAGACGGGGAACCCCTATTCCTCTATCACCACCCGGATGCCTCCGCTCTTGCGCAGCACGCTGAAGCTGGTGGTCCCGGTCTCCGTCCTCTGGAAGAGCAGGTCGAGCTCCGAGTCTCCCACCCTGAGGTTCCTGAGCTCTACCCGGTTCAGGATCGAGGGGAGGAAGGGGCGGTTGATGTACAGTATCCCCCGGGCGGCGTCGGGCTCCAGGCCCAGGGCGCTCTGGAGGAAGAGGAACAGGCAGCCGGAGGACCAGGCCTGGGGGCTGCAGGCCACCGGGTAGGGGACGGGCTCGTCGAACCTCTTCCGCTTGAACCCGCAGAACAGCTCGGGCAGGCGCATGTTCTCCATGTGGATGCTGGCTTCGGTGAGGCCGTTCACCACCCTCTGGAAGGCCTCCAGGTCGCCGTATCGCTTGATGCCCTTGAGGATGAGGGCGTTGTCGTGGGGCCAGATGCTCCCGTTGTGATAGCTCATGGGGTTGTAGTAGTCCTCCCGGTTGCTCAGAGTCCTTATGCCCCATCCGGAGAACATGTCCCGGGCCGTGAGCCGCCGGATCACCGCCCTGGCCCTCTCTGGCGAGGGAAGGCCGGTGAAGAGAAGCTGGCCCCCGTTGGAGGACACCACCCGGACGGGCCGCTTCTCGCCGTCCAGGGCCAGCACGTAGAACTCGAGCTCTTCGTCCCAGAAGTGTTCTTCCACCTTCTTCCTGAGCTCTTCCGCCTCCCGGGCCAACCTTTCCGCCCTTTCGTGCTCCCCGGCCCTCCGGTAGATCTCGGCCAGCCTTCGTTTGGCGTAGTAGACGTAACCCTGGGTCTCCACGGTGGCGATGGGTGGGCATGGCAGCTTCCCCCCCGGGAGGAGGATGGAGTCTCCCGAATCCTTCCAGTACTGGTTGAGCAGGCCCATGGAGCTGCGACGGCTGTACTCCACGAACCCGTCGCCGTCCATGTCGCCGAATTCGTCCACCCAGCGCAGGGCGCTCTCCACGCTGTCCCTCAGCTCGGTGAAGATGGACAGGTCCCCGGTCCACTTGTGGTATTCGGTGAGCAGGAGCAGGAAAAGCGGGGTCGCGTCCACCGTGCCGTAGTAGGGGGAGTGGGGTATCTCCCCGGTCCGCGCCATCTCGCCCTGCCTTATCTCGTGGATTATCTTCCCGGGCTCTTCGTCCCTCCAGTCGTCCACCCGGTCGCCCTGGAACATGGACAGGAACTGGAGGGATTCCCGGGCCAGCTCCGGCCGGAAGATCATGAGCTGGTAGCAGGTGATGAGCGCGTCCCGCCCGAAGGGGGTGGCGTACCAGGGGAGGCCGCCCACGATTATGCTCCCGTAGCGGGTGGTGGTGTAAAGCGACCTCAGGTCCCTGACGCTCCTCTGGAGCATCAGGTTGAACACGTCGTTGTCCGTCCTTATTCGGGTTCCCGCCTCCGCCCATTCCTGGTAGGAGTTCCTCAGCTCCAGCAGGCATTGCGGGTAGGAGGGAGGGCTTTTCTCCTCTCCCTCCTCCAGGGGCACCACCGTTATGTCGAGGATCTGTTTCTCCAGGGGATTGAGGAGCAGGGTGAAGTTCACCTCGACCCCCGCCTTGCCTTTCCGGATGAAGGCGGGCCTGATGTTGAAGGTTACGCGGGTCGACCTCTTCATGCGGTCAAGGCCCGTGTAGGAGAGCGTGACCGAGTTGCCCGATACCCGGGGGACGTGGACCCGGCCCCGCCTCTCCCTCCGCATCCCCCTGACCTCGAAGATGTCGGCGAAATCGGAGGAGAAACTCAGGGACAGGGTGATGAAGATGGGAGCGGTGTGATAGTTGCGCACGTGTATCCTCTCCACCAGGCCGTCCCGGATGACCCGGCTCCTCCTGATGTTGACCACGTCCTGGGGTATCCTCACCCCTCCGTCGGTGATGATGTCCGGGTTGGAAAGGTGGATGTTGGCCATGTAACCCCGCTCGGTGGAGGAGGTAAGATACAGGGGCTCCATCCCCTCCACCTTCAGCTCGAGGGTGGAGAGGTAACGCGTGTCCCGGTAGTAGAGCCCCAGGCCGGCCCGGTTGCCGTGGGGCATGTCCCCGTTCTCCAGGGTGAAGATGAAACATTCCCCTTCTTTCAGGATGAGGGACTTCTTCGGGACCTCGCTCACGATGAAGGGGAGTCCCCCCGATTCCTCCAGGCACAGGAGATTCTCATCCCTTTCCGTTCGCATCGCCGCCTTCTCTCCTCGACTTCTATCGGCCGGATCCCCTCCGACCCTTCGCCCCGGGAAATTCCCCGGATCCGTCGCGTTCCCTCGTAAAAACTTTCGGTCCTTTTACCATTGGGGATAAGGCCCGGAACCCGGGACCGTGCTGTCACGGTGCTCCGGCGTCGCCCCGGAACACCAGATTATACACGATACTGATACCCACAAATGATAATCATGACTCGGGGGAATCGCCCCCCTTTTATCGGGCTTCTCTCTCCCATTGGGAGGATTTGTCGTATCCCGCGGTTCTCGTAACCCGGGGATGTAGCCGGGAAGTCCATCCCCGGCTCCACGAAAGGGCATCCCCGGTTACGAATTTTTGTCTTTATGCCGATTTCCGCCCTTGGCACTGCCGAACGTCTCTGCGACCCGCTCAACCGGTTTAGAGTTTTTTATTTTTATACCGCTTTCCGCTTCACGTGGCGGGAGCGGCAACGGCTTGCATTGGTGAGGTTCCGAGTTTCTTGTTTTTATGCCGCCTTCCTCTGCGCCGGGCTGAGGGGCGGCTGGTGCCCGGGGGCGCTCCCTGGCCCCGGGGGCGGAAGGGCCGTCAAGCTCCCGCCGGAGGGCGGGGATAGGATGGGGCGAGAGGGAGCTTGGCCCTGGATTGCGCACGCGGGACCTTCCCTCGGCCAGGCAGGTCGCTCGCGAAGGGAAGGCCAGGTCCGGCGGGGGAACCACGCGCGGGCTGCGCTCGTCT
Organism: Candidatus Geothermincolales bacterium; assembly: GCA_037478635.1. Taxonomy (GTDB): domain Bacteria; phylum Actinomycetota; class Geothermincolia; order Geothermincolales; family RBG-13-55-18; genus JACVJK01. The sequence goes on from JBBFMI010000024.1 coordinate 12,497, forward strand.
TTGTTTAATAAGTGGCCGGCGGGGAATAATTTTTTTGGTGTCGGTGTCTGCCTCGCAAATTTCCATTATCTGTAAATAATCTGGCGTTTTCTTTTTGGAGGTGAGTGAATCCATGAAGATCGCGGTGATCGCTCCGGTCTGGATACCCGTTCCGCCCGACGGTTACGGGGGCATAGAGAGGATGCTCAAGCTTTTGGTAGACGAACTGGTGGTCATGGGCCACGAGGTCACCCTCTACGGGGCAGGGGAGTGCCGGACCCTGGCCCGGCAGAGGATAACTCTGGATAAAGCGCCCACGGAACACATGGGCGCTACCCTTTACGACGCCTATCACGTGGGCCAGGCCTTCCGGGAGATAAGGGATGGCGATTACGACATCGTCCACGACCACGCGGGCTTCCTCGGGCCGGCCTTCTCGTCCTTGCTGGACGTGCCCCTTTTGCACACCCTCCACGGCCCGTTCCTGCCCGAGACCGTGATGTTCTACTCGGCTTTCGGCAGGGACTGCTATTACGTGGCCATAAGCGAGCACCAGATGAGATGCTATCCCCATCTGAACTACGTGGGCGTGGTCCACAACGCGGTGGACATAGAGGAGCACCGTTACGAGGGCGTGAAGGAGGACTACCTAGTCCACGTGAGCCGCATCTGCGAGGCCAAGGGCACAGTGGAGGCCATCCGCCTGGCCCGCGAGAAGGGATGGAAGCTCTACCTCGCGGGCAAGATAGACCCCGGAAGGGACAGGGAGTACTTCGAGAGGGAGGTCAGGCCCCTCCTGGACGGGAAGAACGTCGTCTACCTGGGCGAGATAAGCCAGGAGGACAAGGTGAAGCTGGTGTCCGGGGCAAGGGCCTTCCTCTTCCCGATCAGGTGGCAGGAACCCTTCGGGTTGGTGATGACAGAGGCGCTGGCCTGTGGCACGCCGGTCCTGGCCACCCGGTGGGGGGCGGTTCCCGAGGTGGTGGAGCACGGCCGCACCGGTTTCATAGCCGACACGCTGGAGGAGCTCGCCTCCTACCTTGACCGTATCGACGAGATCGACCCCTGGGAATGTCGCAGGGTGGCCGAGGAGAGGTTCAGCCCCCGGGCCATGGCCACGGGCTATCTGGAGGCATACCGGAAGGTGCTCGCCCTGGAGGGCGAAAAACGCGGGGCCCGGAAGGCGAGGGTCTCCACCTGAAGCCGCGCCCGAAGACGACCGAGGGAGAACGCGGC
>JBBFMI010000024.1:13721-14162 GCA_037478635.1 Candidatus Geothermincolales bacterium
TAGCGTGTTCGACCGGGCGCGCGTTCTACCGCGCGCCCTTGCGGGCCTGGGAGAGGGCCTGGTTTATCCGGCCATCCGGTCACGGAGGAGATTCCCGCGACTCCAGCGTTTGATGGCCTGTCGTAAAAGGCCGCGGGCAGGGAGCCACCCGGCCAGGGTCTTCCTTCCCCCGCTAAGGTCGCTGGCGGGCGATGACCGCCGCGGCGGTGTCCTATCTTCCGGCCGTTTCGGTCCCATCTTACGGCCATGTCATTGCATGAATATCCCTGGGATGACGAGGCCTCGGTGGCGAGAGGGATCTCGCCGCGAGGGCGGCCGCCTTTTTTATGGATGCATGGGATCTGAGATAAGATAGAGCCCGGGAGCGAGGGGGTATACCCAGGCTCGCATTGGCCTTACCGCCGACCATCAGGTATAGGAGAGGAACCGGACATGGGAACC
>JBBFMI010000025.1:0-8701 GCA_037478635.1 Candidatus Geothermincolales bacterium
AGGCTATCACCGTGCTCGCACCCGATAGGACCTCCAGGACCACCGTCTCCCCCAGTCGGTCCCTCAATCTCTCCATCTCCGTCCTGGCCGCATCCACTATCCTGTACCCGATGCCGTTGGTGTAGGCCCTCACCAGCTCGGCCACGGCCGGACCGAGAGAATAGGCCTTGGTCCTGGGGTCCTGCTGAAGGAAACCCCGCGACGCGAGGGTCCTCAGTATCCTGGAAGCGGTGGCCTTGTGCAGGTTGAGCATCCTGCTGATCTCCCCCGTCCCCAGTTCCCGATTGCAGGGGGTGAAAGCCATCAGCACTTCCAGGGCCTTCTCGATGCTGTTGAGCCTTTCCTCTCCCATTTCCTTCTCCGCTTGAAAAAAACCGGGCTTAGATGAAACGCCTCTTATCTAATAATATGAATCTCAGTTGCAGATTATAATATAAGAATCGCTCCCGCTGGTTAGAACCTCCCGGTTGGGTTCCAGGGAGACTTGCCCCAAACCCGACGACCATCCCCAACGTTGGCTCCGGCAGGGAAGAGCGCCGGCTTCTCGCGACCCCTGACCATGGCCCCCCGCACGCATGCCCACGACTGCCGGGAAAAAGGCGCCCGCAAACAGCTCCAGGAGCTCACCCTCCTCAGCGGGGGAGGGCTCCAAGCTCTTCCAAGATGCGCGCCACCGCTATCTCAGCCAGCACCGAGAGGTCTTCGGTGGGCAGATAGTTCGGGGCACTCGCGTCGAACAGCACCCGGGCGCTGGCCGGGAACTCTTCGTCCCGCTCGTTGAATATCACCAGCAGGGGCACCCTTGGCAACACTTTCCAGACGATCGCGAGATCCCCTGGCAGGTCCTCCCTTATCTCCTTGTCGGACGCCCACTCCCTCAGGTCGTCGAGCCTGCCCGAGAGGCCCCGGGAGAGCGGTTGCTCCACGTCCGCCACGAAAGCGGGCTCGTGGTACCTGGCTCCCGGGAGGTCGCGATAGGCGACCCATCGTCCCTGGACGCGCGTCCCATCGGCATGGGTGAGGTAATGGAGCAGGATGATGGCTTCCCTGGCACCGGCCGGGCTTCCGTCGGGCCTGGTCACCTCGCCCGAGGGATAGAAGACCCGGTAAACCTCGCCGAAGAAGGGAACGAAGAACGACCTTTCCGGAAAGGAGTATCTCACCTCCGCCCGGGAGGCCATCCAGGTGGGATCGAGGATCTTAAGGGTGCCTGCCGCCTTTTTCCTCGCCTCTGCAAGGTCTTCCGGTCCGTGTTCCAGCGCCATCCTCGAATCCTCCTCCTCGTCGTCCCTCGCTATCACCCCATCCCGTGGGCCGGGGATCCCGTGGACCCGAAGGATTTTTAGAATCTTGTCTTCAAGCCGGCCGAAGGGAAAGCGATCGGCTCAAGACCATCGTAGGTATCTCATGATGCCTTTCACGCTGACCAAGCTCATCCCCCGGAACATGAACTCCCCGTAAGGGGTGTCGACTTCCAGGAGCCGCATTATGCCCTCGGCGATCTCCTCGTCGGAAAGCTGCCTGGCCAGGCCCCTCCTGACCTCGTCCACCATTCGCTCCAAGGCCCTGCGGCACCTCGCCACCAGGTCGGGACCATGGACCGTCCAACCGAAATGGGAGAAGCATGCCCGGCGAAAGCCGAGGGCCGCCAGCTTCTCCAAGGTGGACCTCTGTTCCTCCAGGTCGAAATCGGGGGGAGGGGTTACCGGGAGCACCTTCCCCTCGTCGGCCAAAAACATGCCCAATGAATCCCCGCAGAAAAGGGTGGCCGTCGTCTCGTCGAGGGCGCACAAGTGGCTGCGGGAATGGCCCGGGGTGGGAAAGACGCGTATTCTCCTCCCTCCCAGGTCCAGGACCTCTTCTTCCACGCCCCACAACCTGTCCGGAGCCACCGGCCTCATCTCTCCGTACATGGCAAAGAGGGGTCCCAGGGCCCGCCGGGCGCTCTCCACCAACCTACCGGGGTCGGAGATCAGGGATTCCATGCCCCGCCGCACCATGGCGACCGCCCCCGGAAGCTCTTCCAGGAGATCACCGATCCCCCCGGCGTGATCCAGGTGCACGTGGGTGAGGAGAACGTATCCGACGTCCTCGGGATCCACCCCCAGATGCCCGAGACCTTTGATCACGTATTCCACCCCGGTGGAGGGCCCAGAGTCCACCAGCATGCACGACCTCTTGCCCACCACCAGGTAAACGGCGGTGAACTCCGGCACCCCTCCCATGCAGGTGTCTATAAGGTAGATCCCTCCGCCGACCTCTCTCACCAGCTCCATTCTCTCCCTCCCATCGAAGGTCTATCCGGCATGTCCCCGGTGGGCTGGGAGGCGCCTTACCACCACGATCATTTTAAAACCGCACCAGACGATCACGCGCCATCCACTTCAACGGGATATGCTTTCCCCTCAGCTCCATCCCGCCAGGTGGTGAACCTGCGGGATGACCCTAACCTGGTGGAAAAACCTGGATGCTATGCGATGGGCCGAGAGCAGCTCCGGGAAAGAGGGGGGCCTGCCATCCCCGAAGGGGCTCGCGGGTTGTATGACCAGGGGTACCTCCGGCGCTTTCCCGCCCAGCGCCTCGCAGGCATCCTCCACCTCCCCCAGGGGAGTGGTTTCCTCCAGCACCATCTTGAGAAAGATCCTCTTACCCCTGGCGGCGCTCAGGAAGTTGGCGTGGAGCGGCAGCAGGTCCCTCCCTCCCACCGCCGAGGGAAGTTTCACGTCCATGGCGACGTATTCCACCAGGTCCAGCAGGCCGGCCAGGGCGCCGGGTAGGGTCCCGTTGGTCTCCAGGTAGACCGGTATGCCGCTTTCCTTGAGCCTGGAGAGCAGTGCCCTCAGGGCTCCCGCCTGGAGAAGTGGTTCGCCCCCGGTCAGCGCCAGGGAATGCATGGTGGGCTCCCATGACCTGGTCACCATCTCCGCCAGGAGCGCCACCGGCACCGGGTTGCCTATCCGCGTCCCATCCATCTCCCCACCTAACACCAGAAAATCGCCCATCTCCTCCCGGGCCTCGGGAGTATCGCAGTAGCGGCAGGCGAGGTTGCATCCCCTCAAGCGCAGGAAAAGCTGGTAAGCGCCGACGTAAAGGCCTTCACCCTGGAAGGACGCGAACATGGAATGTGCCTGGAGCGCTCGACGATCTCCGCCTTCAGCTCCCCCGAAGGCCGGGCCCGTATCCGCCATCCTCCCCATTCATTCCACCGCCCGCACCTTGCAGCGGGCAAGCTCCATATCCTTCATCTCCTTCACGAACTTCTCCAAAACGGCCACGGCGAAGTCGTCCACGGGAACCTCCAGGTCCTCCAGGCCGAGGGTGGGGACGGGCGTGTTGCTGGATAAGACGTTGACTCCCGCGTGGATGAGCGTGGACACCGGGCTGGCGGTAGCTATGGAGACGCTGAGCTTTCGGTCTTCCATTCCCTCCTCATCGACCTCTATGAAAAGGTCGTCGCCCCTGCGGGTCACAATGATCTCGGGTTTGAGTTGCTCGATGACCTCCTTGATGATGCACATGAGAAGCCTCTGCACCACTATGGTGCGCCGCAGGTCGGAATCGAAGAGCTCCACTATGAAGTGGACCATGTCGTCGCTGCGTATGGACCTGCCCTCCTTGCGGTCCCGGGCGTCCACCAGGGCCTCCCCCTCCACCGAACACGGTCCCCGGAAGGCTATTATGGAATTGCCCTGGATGTTGTGCTCGGTGAAGGCCCAGAGGGACCGGAGCTGGGACCCATCGTAGGTGATCCTTTTGCCCTTCACGTATTTGCCCTTCATGGACTCCTCCTTGATGGAAACCGTTCGGGCGGACGACGAAGCATGTCACCTGCCACGGCCACCGAACATACCATTTATATGGAAATATATGCCAGCTCTCTTTGCGGATGCGATGAGCCTTTTGCAGGATGGACACTCGCCGCACATCTCTTTTCCACCATTATAACAGGACCACAGGAGGGAGAAATCGAATCCCCTGGCCGCCAATTCCCTGGCAATCCTTTCCTTGTCCCAGTCCACGGTGTAGGAAACGAGCTCTATACTTTTCCTGGTGGAGATTTCCAACGCCTTGTTAACCGAATCCAAGAAGTGGATAGAATTATCTGGAAATATCTCGCCTTCCTCGGCGTTGAGCCCCATGACCACGAACCGGGCATCCAAGGCCTCGGCAAAACACGCGCCCACGTTGGCGAAAAGCCCGTTCCGGTTGGGGATCCAGAGGGCGTCTACCTCCTCCGACGTGGACCCCCGTGCCCATGACGGCTCTCCGGGACCCCCGCTCACGATGAGGGCGGCCCCGGATATCTCGCCCAGCCACGGGAACTCCAGTACCCTGTGGTCGACGCCGAGACGACGACAGATCTCCTTGGACCTCTCGATCTCCCGGGCCGCCGCTCTCTGGCCGTAATCCACCGTGAGGGCCAGGACCACCTCCCCCCTCTCCAGCGACAGGAGAAGGTTGAGGACGCTGTCCATCCCCGCCGAGAGCATCACCACGTGCCTGTCCATGGACATCAGCCCCGGTAGACGACCCGGGTGTCGGGGGATTCCGCCACGCTCACCCAGAGCAACCTCGCCGGTCTTCCGAGGCCTTTCAGCTCCCCCTCCACCTTTTCGTAAACCAGTCGGGCGATGTTCTCCGAGGTGGGGGACAAACGGTCAAACGGCGGCATCTCGTTGAGGAAACGGTGGTCCATCTCCTCCAGGACGCGGTTCAGGACTTCCTTCAGATCGTGGAAATCCACCAGCAGCTGGTCCGGGCCCAAATCGGAACCCCCGACCGCCACCTCCACCTCGAAACCATGCCCGTGGACGCGCGAGCAGGGCCCTCGGTAATCCCTCAGGTAATGGGCAGCGCTGAAACGCGACCTGACCCTGATCTCGTACCTCTCCATCCGCCACCGCCTTTTCCTCTTCCCTGGCCTATCCCCTACCGCTATTCACCCCTCCTGGAAGGAGCAACACCCCACCGCCGCCACGTAATCGGGGGGCGATGGCACCAGGGGCTCCCTCCCCCACCTCTCTGCCAAAAGTGTGCGGATGGCCAGGCTGTAGGCCACGCCCCCGGTGAGCACCAGCTCCTTCCGGCGGTCCGAGGCGAAGCGGGTCACCAGGGGCCACAGCCTCTGCACGATGGCCCGGTTCACCCCGGCGGCGATCTCCTCCAGGGGATGGCCCTCAGCCATCAGCCCGATGAGCTCCGTCTCCCCGAAGACGGCGCAGGTCGATGACAGCTGCAGGTTTCCCTTCCAGTATCTGCCAAGCTCTTCCAGGCTCATGCCCAGCACCCTGGCCATGTTCTCCAGGAACCTCCCCGATGATGCGGCACAGCGGTCGTTGGCGGCGAACTCCACCATGCGCCCGTCCTCCATCACGATCAACTTGGAATCCTGTCCCCCCACGTCCAGGATCAGCGCTTCCCGGAGACCGGTCAGCGTCCTCACCCCCCTGGTTATCGCCTCCAGCTCGGGCAGGACCCGTACCTTGCCCCCTACCCTCGCCTTCCCGTATCCAGTGGCCACCACCTCGGCCTCCGGGTCAATTCCCAGGATCTCCCTCTTAAGGGTGCCCCCATCGGGACCGGGGGCCACGAAGAGCCGGTAGAACTCGGCGGTGTCGTATCTCCCCAGGAATCGCCTCTCCTCTCCCTCCCGGCAGGCGATCTTCACCCACCTGCTTCCCACGTCGATCCCGTAGACAGTGTTCTCCTCCACGGCTCACCCCCGTCACAACCTCTTCAGTATGCTCACGAAGTTCTCCAGGCGCATCCTGGTGCGGGCATCCAGCCTCAGGTTCCTGTCCATCTCCACGGTGAGCACCGGCAGGTCCAGCCCCCTCCTGAGGATCATGTCCTCGACCTGGCGGAAACAGAAACTCTGGACGTAGTGGATTATCCCGTGGAGCCCTCTCCTCTCCGCCTCCGCAGAGATGTCCTCCATCCGGTACCTGAAGGAGTAGGGATACGTGTAAAGAAGGTACTTTTCCCACCAATCCACTCCCTCGTACGGGAGGGCGAACTGCCTCTGCACCTCGTTATAAACGACCCTTGCTCCCAACTCCTCCAGGTAATCGTAGATGTCCGGGGCCAGGGGAGGAACCCCCACGTAACCCAGGCGAACCCCCTTCCAGGGCTCCCTCTCCTCCGCCCTTTCCATCAAGTCCTTCAACTCCCCCTCGAAGGAAGCGGGGTCTCCTCCCATATCGCTGCAACTCACCAGGGCGATGTGATTCTCTTTCCCGGTGATCAGGCCATCCCTCCAGGTCATCTCGTCGAGGCGGAGAGCCAGGGACCTGACCATGTCCAGTTCTTCGGCCACTTTCCTGACCTCTCGCTCCTCCACCCCGAACATCTCCATCATCCTCTCCACCTGGGAGCGGAAGAGGACCCGGTCCCGGTCATAGGGATAGGCGAAGGGAATGACCTGTATCCCCTCCAGCTGGAGGACCTCCATGAGGGCGTGGGTATTGGAGCAATCTCCCTGGGTTACGGCCACCACCGTCCCGATATCTCCCTCCCGCCTTAGGACCCCGTAGATGCCCTTGATCCAGGCACAGAAGTTACGGGGGAAGCCGGCTGCCTCCGCCTCCTCCACGCATTCCAGCGCGTCCTGGCGGGAAATGAACAGGTTGTTCAGGTCCACCGGCCTGCGGCCGGAGGCGTATATGACCTCGATGGGCACGGTGGTGGTGAGCCCCACCTTACCGGATGACATCAAACGGGCCTCCTTTTTATCTTCCTACCTGAAGATACGGGGAAGTCAGGTCCAGGGCGCGGGCATCTTCCGCTCGTAAGATATACCTCCGCCACCCCTCGTCACCTGACCGAGATCGGCCCTCGCATGTATATGGCAGGGAAGTCCATCCCGGCACAAGAACCCCGCCGCAAATTCCGCGAGACCCCTCTATCATGTCATTTCCATCCCAACTCGCAAAAACCTGGGCCCGTGGCCGCAATGAGATCTAACGTTCGAACGGGTTTTGAAACCCTCTATCCGATCAGCTCGACCTCATCCGGCGTCTTTCGATTCTCCCCGTTATCATCGCTGGACACCATGGAGGAATCCCGTCAAGGGACTCATCGTACCCGCAGTCCACTTTCGGAGGCTTCTGCCCTCGGCGGTATAACCGCTGCCATGCCGTTCACCGCTCCCATACCGTGATTATATTGCCCGCGCAGGGGAAATGGGTTTTCGGATCTCCGCCGGTCCGCTCACGGGCCGTGGGGTTGCCGTGGCACAGCAACCATCATGGCCGAAGACGCGGCAGACGATCAAATGTCGATCCCCCAAGAAGGGCATTTACCATCGTTTACCACTTCCGGGATGGCCCACGGAACGGCCAGGCGATCTTGAAAGAGTACCCTCGAGTGATCGAAAAACAACAGGAAGAGGGGCGCCTGTCGGCGCCCCTCCTTTCGATCCTTACCAGGCTCAGGCCTATTAACCCCACGGATAGGTATCGGTGACGCCCATGAGGTTGCCGGCGATGATGACCCTCTGGATCTGGTTCGTGCCCTCGTAGATCTGCATGATCTTGGCGTCACGCATGAGCTTCTCCACCAGGTACTCCTTCATGTACCCGTAGCCGCCGTGGATCTGGACGGCGTCGGTGGTGACCTTCATGCACATGTCGCCGCAGAAGGCCTTGGCATAGGAGGACTCCAGGGAGCAAGGCATCAGCTTGGTGGCCTTCCAGGCAGCCAGCATGTAGAGCCTCCGCCCCGCCTCGATGTTCATCGCCATGTCGGCGAGCATGAAGGCGATGGCCTGCTGGGCTATGATGGGACGACCGAACTGTACCCTCTCCTTGGCGTACTTGAGGGCTTCCTCGAAAGCGGCCCTGGCGATACCCACGGCGCCCGAGGCCACGCCGGCCCTGGTCATGTCCAGGGTCACCATGACGTTGTAGAAGCCCTGGCCCATGGGCACGAAGAGGTTCTCCTTGGGGACCTTGACGTTGTCGAAGATGACCTCGGTGGTGTTGGAGGCGCGGATCCCCATCTTGTCCTCTTTCTTGCCGATGGACACGCCCTCGTAGCTACGCTCCACCACCACGGCCGCGATCCCGCCGTACTTCTTCTCCTTGTCGAAGGTGCAGAAGACGCTGTAGAAATCGGCGATTCCTCCGTTGGTGATGAAGCACTTCTGGCCGTTAACCACGTAGTGATCGCCTTCGTCCTTGATGGTGGTGGAGATGCTCGCCGCATCGGAACCCGCTCCCGGCTCGGTGAGGCAGAAGGCGGCGAACTTGGGGTTATCGGGGTCGGTCAGGCGCGGGAAGTACTTGTGCTTGAGCTCCTCGCTGGCGGCGATCATCATGGGGGTGGTCGCCAGGTTGTTGGCGCCCAGGGTGGTGCCTATCCCGGCGCAACCCCAGAAGATCTCCTCGTTCACGATGGCCGCGCTCAGCTGGTCCAGGCCGCCTCCCCCGTATTCCTCGGGAATGGCGCTGGCGGTGAGCCCGGCGGCAGCGGCCTTCTTTATGAGTTCGTCCGGAATGGTGCCCGTCTTGTCGCACTCCAGGCAAATGGGCCTGATCTCATTCACGGCGAACTCGTGGGCCATTTTCGCCGCTGCCTTTTGTTCCTCGGTGAGTTCGAAGTCGACCATCTGCTGCTACCTCCTTACTCCTCTGACTTTACCACTGCCTCTATCCGCCTCGGAGGAAGACCGGGCAGCCTCCGTCGGCCGATAAGCGACGGA
>JBBFMI010000025.1:8711-14155 GCA_037478635.1 Candidatus Geothermincolales bacterium
AGCCTCCGTCGCTTATCGGCCGACGAACTTGGCCTTGCCCGGGCCTTGCTCCAAGAAGGTCCTCATGCCGATCTTCTGGTCCTCGCTGGCGAAACATATGCTGAAGGCCTGGGCCTCGATGATCAACCCCTCCTCGATGGAGCATTCCATTCCCTTGTTGATGGCCTTCTTGGCCATGGCCAGGGCCACGGCCGGCCCCTGGGCGTAGCGGGAAGCTACCTTGCGGGCGTACTCGATCACCGAATCCTCGCCGGTTACCACTTTCTGCACCAGGCCCATCTCGTAACATTCCTGGGCCGAGTAGAACCTCCCGGAATAGATCATCTCCTTGGCCCTGGCGGGACCTATGAGCCTGGGGAGCCTCTGGGTGCCACCCGCTCCCGGGATGATGCCGAGGAGTATCTCGGGCTGCCCTATCTGGGCGTTCTCGTGGGCGAAACGGAAATCGCAACACAGGGCCAACTCGCATCCCCCACCCAGGGCATAGCCGTTGATGGCGGCGATCACCGGCTTGGGTATGTTCTCCACCTTGGTGAAAGCCTCCTGGGCCACCCGGATGAACTTGTTGATCTCTACCGCGTTCGCCTCCACCATCTGCTTGATGTCGGCCCCCGCGGCGAAGTTCTTCTCGCCTCCGGTTATCACCACGGCCCTGACCGAGTCGTCAGCGGTGAGCTCCTCGGCGCAGTTTCCGATCTGCATGAAGAGATCGGCGTTCAGGGGGTTCAAGGGGGGTCGGTTGAGGGTGACCGTCGCTACTCCATCCGCCACCTCGACGATCAGGAGGTCATAATCATAAGCCATCTCTCACCTTCCTTCTCGAAACAGCCTGAAGCCGCGTAAGTCACCGGGGGAATAGCTGGGGAATGTCCACCTCCTCGAACTGTCCTCGAGGGCGCTGCATCTCTTCCTGCCGCTACTTCTGTAAACGTGCTCCATCGACGCTGAAAAGATTATCACCTGACGTAATGTGCGTCAATAAACCGGGAGAGTTAAAGGACAAGCCGTGTGCCGGCATGACGTGTACGCTTCCCAGAGGCGACACCTACCGGGATCGCCCTCTTTCGATACACAGGAAAAACGCCCGTGAATATCGGCCGGCGTTAACCCTCCGCCCTTCAACCCGCTTCGAGCCAGGAACGGCATCAGACACGGAAATAAGGAGCCACCAGCCACGGCATCAAATATCCACCGGCACAGGAGTCCCTTACCCACCCCGTTTTAATAAACCACGTCACGAAACGAGGGGTCCCGCCTGAGGGCACGTCCAGGGAAACAATGCCGGTCATATCCCCACGGCGTATTGTCATTGTCGGTGACGCCCAATATAATTCCCGTGGACCTGGAAAGGAAATACGATAATCGCGTAACAGAACGGGGAACCGGTTCACGGGCATGAAAATAGAGGCCACCTCATCGTGGTTCGGTGCCCTGGTCCTCTTGGGCGGACTGGGGATTTTTCTTTACGGGATGCACCTCATGAGCGAGGGACTGCAGCTGGCCTCGGGAGACCGGCTGCGGAAGATCCTCGAGACCCTGACCAAGAACCGCCTCCGGGGCGCGGCAGTGGGAGCCCTCGTCACCGCCCTCATACAGAGCTCTTCGGCTACCACCGTCATGCTGGTGGGCTTCGTCAACGCCGGCCTCATGACCTTCACCCAATCGGTCCCGGTCATCTTCGGCGCCAACATCGGTACCACCGTGACCGCCCAGATCGTGGCCTTCGACGTGAAGACCCTCACCTTCCCCTGCCTTGCCATCGGGTTCCTCATGTACATGCTCGGAAGCAAGAGAAAGGTCAAGTACGCCGGGCAGGCCATCCTGGGCTTCGGGATCCTCTTCCTGGGAATAGAGCTGATGAAAGGGGCCATGGCGCCCTTCAAGCATTCCGGGGCCTTTGAGAGCTGGATCCAGAACTACGGGTCCAACCCCTTCATCGGGCTCATGCTGGGCCTGGTGACCACCAGCATCATCCAGAGCTCTTCCGCCACCACCGGCATGCTGGTGGCCATGGCCTCCGCGGGACTTTTAGGCGCCGGGGGCTCGGAATCCCTGCGCATCGCCATCCCGATCATACTGGGCTGCAATATCGGAACCTGTATAACCGCCTGGATCGCCTCCATAGGGGCGAGCCTGCCCGCCAAGAGGGTGGCCATCGCCCATTATCTCTTCAACATATCGGGCTCCCTGATCTTCCTTCCCCTGACTCCCTGGTTCGCCCGACTGGTGATATCGGTGAGCCAAGCGCTGGGGACAGGGCCGGATAACGTGGCCCGCCAGGTCGCCTGGGCTCACACGATCTTCAACACGATAATGATGATATTCTGGCTGCCCCTGCTCACCCAGTTCGTCGCCCTGGTCAAATGGATAAAGAAGGGGAAGGAGCCGATGCCGGAGAGGGATCCCCTCTTCCTGGACCCCAGGATATTCCACAACCCCTCGGTGGCGCTCGAGATGGCCCGCAAGGAGATCTCGCGCATGGCGCGGGTCACCCTGGACATGCTCAGGAGCAGCGTCGGTTTCCTGGAGAGGATGGAAAGAGGAGGGAAGAAGGCGCTGCTGGAGCAGGAGAGCATCGTGGACGGCCTGGCCCATTCCATCACCGACTACCTGACCCGCCTTTCCCAGGAAGCCCTGTCCGATGAACAATCGGAGACCCTGGCCGGCTTCATGCACGCCGTGAACGACGTGGAGAGGATCGGCGATCACGCCGAGAACATAATGTACCTGGCCGTCAACAAGAAGGAGAACAACCTCGGGTTCAGCGACGAGGCCAAGAAGGAACTGGAGAGGATTTCCAGCACCGTCTTCCGGATGTACGAGGGGATAATCGACGCCTTCGAGCACGAAAGGCCGGAAGAAGTCCCGCAGTACCAGTCCCTGGAACACGAGGTCGACCAGATGGCCAGCCAGTTCCGGCGCAACCACATAAGGCGTCTGAACCTCGGTCAGTGCGATGGCCAGGCGGGCGTCATCTTCCTGGACACCTTGAGCAACCTGGAAAGGGTGGGCGACCTGGCCAACAACCTTGGCCATGTCACCACCGGAGCCCTCGAACGCCTATGAGCGCCCGGCACGCTTCTTGCCCGGGGCATATCGCGGAAAAGCCACCACCTCCCTTCCGGGGCAAACTTTCGACGCTCGAACACGACGATGGATTCTGTTCCGTGCCTTTTTGCCTGCTTTATACTGTTGGTGAAAAAGGCGTCGCTTTTCGGAAAGGGGGTCGAGATGTCTCTTACCGACGAGCTTGCCTTCCTGGATGCGACCGCTCAGGCCGACTTGGTGAGGAGGAGGGAATTGAAGCCGGTGGAGCTGGTGGAAGCGTGCATCCACCGGATCGAGGCCCTTAACGGAGACTTGAACGCGGTGGTCACCCCCATGTTCGAGGAAGCCGTCCAGGCGGCCAAGGGGGAGTTGCCCGACGGACCCTTCACGGGGGTGCCCTTCCTCCTCAAGGACCTCATAGCTTTTTACAAAGGGGCCAGGATAACCTTCGGCTCGGCCTTCATGGAGGATTACGTGGCCACTTTCGACAGCGAGCTGGTGACGCGCCTGAAGCGGGCCGGCCTTATCGTGGTGGGAAAGACCAACACCCCCGAGTTCGGCATCCTGCCCACCACCGAGCCGAGGCTCTTCGGTCCTGCCCGCAACCCCTGGAACCTGGAGAGGTCCACCGGCGGGTCCAGCGGCGGCTCAGCGGCGGCGGTGGCTTCTGGCATGGTGCCCATGGCCCACGCCAACGACGGCGGTGGGTCCATCCGGATACCCGCTTCCTGTTGCGGGGTTTTCGGTTTGAAGCCGACCAGGGCGAGGAATCCCTTGGGACCCTGGCTGGGCGACATCCTCAACGGGCTGGTGGTGGAGCATGCCGTGACCCGATCGGTTCGGGACAGCGCCGCCCTGCTCGACGCCACCTCCGGCCCGGACCTGGGCGATCCTTACTGGGCACCCCCTCCGGCAAGACCGTTCATCGAGGAGGTGGGGGCCGACCCCGGTAGGCTCCGCATCGCCTTCACCTACAAGGTGGCCGGGGAGCCCGTCCACCCGGACTGCGTGGAGGCGGTAAAAGATGCTGCCCTGCTCTGCGAGGAACTGGGCCACCAAGTGGAGGAGAGGGACATCGAACTGGACGTCGCCAGCGTTACCTCCATGTTCATGACCCTCTGGGCGGCGGCCCAGGCGTGGAACGCCGATTCCCTGGCCCAGCTCACCGGGAAGACCCCCCGGGAGGAAGATTTCGAGCCCCTCACCTGGGCCCTTATCCAGATGGGAAGGCAGGTCAGCGCCTCCCAGTATCTCATGGCGGTCACGGGCCTTCAATCGATCAGCCGGTCACTGGCCCACCAGATGGAGCCCTATGACCTCTACCTGACCCCCACCCTGGCCGAACCCCCGGCGCCCCTGGGGACCTTCGACTCGCCCCCCGACAATCCCCTCTACGGCATGGCCAGGGCGGGTATGTACGTGCCCTTCACTCCCATATGCAACATCACCGGCCAGCCCGCCATGAGCGTCCCCCTCCATTGGAACTCGGAGGGCCTTCCGATAGGGGTCCACTTCGTGGCCAAGTTCGGCGACGAGGCCACCCTCTTCCGCCTGGCGGCACAGCTGGAGGAGGCGCGCCCCTGGGCGAAACGCTATCCCCCGGTCACCGATTACTGGACGGGAGCCTTCGACGACTCCGGGGAATGAGAGGCGAGCGCTCTTCCGGAATGAGCGGATCCGGGCAGAGCGGGATCCCGGACGGACGCGATCAAGGGAGCGAGACCCGGGAGGCAGTCCGACCCATCCTGGTCATAAGCCGATGCCTGGGTTTCGAGGCCTGCCGGTGGAACGGCGAGATCGTCAGGGACCCCTTCGTGGAGCTGTTGGTCCCCTACGTGCAAGCGATCACGGTCTGCCCCGAGGCGGACATGGGCCTGGGGGTGCCGAGGGACCCGGTCCACCTGGAAGCCTGGGGTTCGGGCATCCGCCTGATCCAGTTCGGTCCGGGGATCGACCACACCGAGGGCATGCTCGCCTTCAGCCGCCGCTTCCTGGAGGGCCTGGGGGAAGTGGATGGGTTCTTGCTCAAGGCCAGGTCACCCTCCTGTGGCAGCAGGGACGTGAAGATCTTTCCCCCGGGAAGCGAGGACCGGGGGGCCATCGGCAAGGGAGTGGGTATGTTCGCCGCGGAGGTGTTGGACAGATTTCCCGGGCTTCCCGTGGAAACCGAGGGGAGGTTGAGAAACCACCGCATCCGCGAGCACTTTCTCACCCGGATCTATCTGCACGCGAGGTTCAGGAGGGCGGCGGCAAGGGGGACCCGGGGCAGCCTGGTGGACTTCCACGCCCGCCACAAGCTCGTCCTCATGGCTTATAACCAACAGGAATTGAGGAACATGGGCAGGCTCCTGGCCCACGCCGCGGATTACCCCGTAGGTGAACTCTTCCGACAATAC
>JBBFMI010000026.1:0-14033 GCA_037478635.1 Candidatus Geothermincolales bacterium
TCCAGGGCTTCGGACAATTCGACCATACTCGCCTACGTCAACAGCGTGGGCGGACAGGACGAGCTGATCTTTGACGGCGGTTCCATGGTCGTTCACCCGGAACGGGGTTTGGTCTCATCAGCTCCCCGATTCCGGGAACATCTATTGGTCGCCGACGTGGATACCTCCGGCCTGTGGGGTAAACGCATGCTCGCCCCCACCTATCGTCACGCGCGCAAGGCCGCTTCCCGCCATTCCGTGCAGGTCATCGAGATAGAAAAGCCCAGCGGTAAGCCGCGGGAATCTTGCACGCCCTTGAGCACTCAAGACGCCGTGGATGTGACGGGGGAGGAGGAAATACTGCAGGCATTGCTTCTTGGCTTATCAGATTACGTGAAGAAGAACGGTTTCCAGGACGTGGTGATAGGACTTTCGGGGGGAGTCGATTCCTCTTTAACGGCCGCTATCGCGGTGATGGCCCTGGGCAGGTCCCGGGTTCACGGCGTGTTCATGCCCTCGCGGTTCACCTCCGACATATCCCGGGAAGGCGTCACGAGGCTCGTTGAAAATCTCGGCATCGATCTCGAAGAGTATTCCATTGACCCCATACTTGAATCTTACCTGGCCCAGGCGTCTCGTGCCTTTCGGGGGAGATGGTCTTCAGTCGCTCTCGAAAACCTCCAGGCCCGGATAAGGGGAAACATCCTCATGGGAATATCAAACTCCAGGGGCTGGCTGGTTCTTTCCACCGGGAACAAGAGCGAGCTATCCATGGGATATTGCACCCTTTACGGAGACATGGCCGGGGGGTTCGCGTTGATCAAAGACCTACTGAAAGCCCAGGTCTATCGCCTCTGTGTCCATATAAACCAGCGATCAAAAAAGGAAATAGTTCCATCGATCATCTTAAGTCGTGAACCGACGGCTGAACTCCGAGAGGGCCAGAGGGATTCTGACTCCCTTCCACCATATGAAGATCTCGACCCGATCCTGGAAGACTACATTGAGAACGGGCTTTCCCTCGAAGAGATAGTGCGCAAAGGATACGACCGATCCCTGGTCGAGGATGTCATCCGCAGGGTTGACGCCAACGAATACAAGCGCCGTCAAGCTCCGGTGGGGGTCAAGATCACTTCCCGTGCCTTCGGGCGTGACTGGCGTCTTCCCATTTCGATCCACAAGCCATAAGAGGCTCAAAGACAAACCCTCGGGAACAGCCACAAAGGAAGGTGAGCCGGAAATCATGACGAGTGCCCATCCGAAGAAGCCAGGTATTTTATATCGATCGTCGTTTTTCTGCCTCGCGAACCTGACCAGGTGATATCCACCCTTTTCAAACGCCTTTACGACCTCGAAGTATGATTTGCGCTTGCCCTTTGTTCAACCTCGGGCATCGTGTTAGTATTGTCAGGAATTTTTGCAAGGCACAAGAAGGCATCCGGTTAACCGATATCCGGCTTTTATGATCCGGAGTTGAAGGATCCGAGGATTGATGATTATGTACTGCTGATCCGAGGGGCCCATGGCAAGGAGCCCGGCTACTCACGGCGCATACCAGAACGTCGGGGATGAGGGAATGAAAAAAGGGGGTCTCGCTGGCCTTGAAGGACAGGCGGAGCACACGTGGAACTCTATCGATTCTGGTGAAAGGTCCGACCGATCTAAGCGCCGGAAAGTCATCGGGTAGAGCGATTCCTGCTCCTTGCCTTCTCGCCTCGGCGATTATGCCCAGCGTCCTTTCCCACGGAGGCATCTCCCTTGCCCTGCTGGACGTGACCAGGTGGCTCGAGGGCATCCCGTTGGCCATAAGGGTGATCTTCATCTCCATGGTGCCGGTGGTGGAATTGCGGGGCGCCATACCGGTAGCCATGGCGGCCTGGGGGATGTCCTGGCCCAGTGCTTTCCTCTGGGCCGTCCTGGGCAATATGATTCCCATACCCTTCATCCTTCTTTTCCTCGAGCCGGTTTCCACGTGGCTGATGAAAAGGTCCCGCATCATGGAGAGATTCTTCTCCACGCTCTTCCTACGTACCCGGAGAAAACATTCCCGCGCCTTCGAGCGCTGGAGGGACTTGGCGCTCTGCCTTTTTGTGGCGGTACCGCTCCCGGGCACCGGGGCCTGGACTGGAGCCTTAGCCGCCTTCCTGTTCGGGATACCTTTCCGTAGGGCCATGCTCTCGATCTTTGCGGGCGTGATCATAGCGGGAGCTGTCGTCACCTCCGTGACTTACTTCTTCCAACAGCTGCCCGGGTGGCTCACCGGCCTCTCCGCCGCGGTCCTCGCTCTCGCGCTGCTCGTGGCCTGGTGGAAAGGAAGAGGGGGAAACCGGTCGGAAGGGAATTGAGCCCCCGTAAAATCGTTTAACCCATCCATAGCGCCATCCCCATTCAAAAGAAATAGAGGAGGGGCCGCATCTCCTGGGAGCTGCCAGCTGAATCACGCTCTCAAGGATCCTCACTCCCTGATCGCGAGTCCCCTGGGCTGGCAAAAAGAGCCGAAGAGGCAAAGACCTCCGAAAACCATAAGTGGTATAAGCTTGCTATGCGGGGGTAAAATAGAAAGTGGATATTCCGGATGGTCGGTCAGGGCATACCGACTCGCCAGGGGATGAGGACGGAGCCTCCGGGGGAAATCCTTCAAAAGAGATGACCTCCATTCCTTTTCCCCGGAAAAGATGATGCGGAGATTGGTCATTTCTTGAGAAGGGAGGCGGTAAAATGGCAGGACGTAAGTTGACCAGGAGTGAAGCTGGCAGGAAAGGCGGCCAAACCACGCTGCAAAGATACGGAACCGAATTCTACCAGAAGATCGGGCAGATCGGGGGCAAGAAGGGAGGAAGGACGACAAAGGAAAGGTATGGCACCAAGTTCTACCAGGAAATCGGCCGTAAAGGCGGGAAGAAGTAGGGGTCGGCCCAGGATACTTTGCGCTTATGTCACCATGCGATTCGCCTTGGGTAACTTGCGCTAAAGAAGGCCTGGAGCGGGGTGGCGGGTCGAAGAAAACGGAAGCGGGGTAACTCCTAAAAGATGATTAACGAGGCACATTCCGCGAATAAGTCGCGGTTCAACATTTATAACCATACATATTAAACGCATTAGTTCGTTTATCTAAGCCTATAGCAAACAGGACCGGTAGGGTTCCGAGAAAAAACCGACACACTCGAAGGTAATCTGAGATGAAACGGCAACTTTGACCCACAACTGTCACGCCTCCCGTCCGAAAGAACGGTCCGTGCAGTCATCAAATCGATCCTTTCCTTGCCCGGAAGCCTCTTGTCGATCGTAATGAACCGCCCCCTCGCGGCATACTGGCACATATCTCCCCTCCATATCGCCCGTCCCGCCGGCCGGGGTCTATCCCTGTGCTATAATCAAGCCGCAGAAGACGGGCCCCGTACCCGGCTTCTCAGCCCGTGAGCGGAAAGGAGGGGAGCTTGCTCGGGAGTGTCGACGTCCACAACTATCTCCTTACGGCAAACATCCCTCACGAGCTAAGAAGGATGCCGGAACCTGCCCGTTCCTCGTCACGAGCCGCCGTCGTCCTCGGCCTCAAGCCTCACCAGGTCATCAAGAACGTCATCTTCTTCGCGGACGGCAAGCCCATCATGGTCATGGTCCCCGGGGACGGGATGGTGGATTACGGGAAGCTCAAATCCGAGCTCAAGGCGCAGAAGCTCCGCCTGGCCAGTGCCGACGAGGTCCGCCAGATCACGGGATACCTGGTAGGGTGCACGCCGCCCGTGGCCCTCAAGACCGAGATGGAAAAATACATCGACCTGAGAGCCTTGAAGGAGGACGTGGTCTACACCGGAGGCGGAGAGCCGGACATGGTCCTCAAGATCCGCTCTTACGACCTGGTCATGGCCACCGGTGCCGAGGTGGTGGACATCATGAAGGTGGAGGAAGAGGGACGGGAAACTCCCTGATGGAACAACTCGCGAGGTTCCTCTTCATCATCCTGGTGGGTTTCGCTTCGGGATTTACCTCTGGGGCCTTCGGCATCGGAGGAGGGAGTATAACCACCCCGGCCATCAGGCTACTGCTCATGGAATCCGCTGGAATAGCCCTGGGAACTCCCCTTCCCATCATATTCCCGTCCGCCCTGGTGGGAGGCCTTAACTATTACCGGGCGGGAAAGATCCACGGGGACCTGGTCATCATATGCTCGTTGAGCGGGTTGACCGGGGCGGTCATCGGTTCCCTGTTGACGGGGATAGTGGATACCCGCTACATCATGATACTCACCGCGATGTTCCTCCTTTACCTCGCATACCGGACCTTGGAGAGCGCCCTCCAGGGAGACAAAACCCCGGCATCCGTTGACGAGAGGAGGCCAAGAGAAAGATCTGTCGCCGCAAAAGCCGCCGTGGGGTTCGCAGCCGGTTTCTTCTCCGGTTTCATGGGCTTAGGGGGCGGGACCATCCTGGTGCCCGCCTTCCTCTTTCTTTTGAAGATGGAGGTCAAAGAGGCCCTGGGGAATTCCTTGGTGGTGATAGCCGCGCTGGCCGTTCCGGGAATGGTCGTCCACACCTTCCTGGGCCACATCGACTGGCTGCTTGCCCTGGGTATGATCCTCGGGGTGATGCCCGGTTCATACGTTGGCTCTTTCTTCACCCTCCGGGCCAGGGACCGCCGTGTGCTTCTCCTCTTCTCGTTGGTGCTGGCAGCCATAGGTATAATATTCATGATCAACGAGATAAGAGGGCTCCTGGCAGGAGCCCATTAACATGTGAGGAGAACATGCCGGTGAGAGCAAGTACTGAACACCTTCGTTTGCGCCGGGCAGAGCCGGACGATCTGCGCCTCTTCTGGCCGTATCTAAGACATGTCCTTCCCTTTCGCCGCATGAGACAACTCCGGAGATTCCTCGCCCGAGATGGTGGGGAACTCCTTTACCTCCAGCATCCCGCTGAAACCCGAGTCAACGAGGATCTCCCTCCCCCTTTCATCCTGCTCGGCCGGTGGAGGTCGGACGAAAGCATAACTTTCATACATCACCTTCACGCCGGCCCGGGAGAAAGGAGAGCCCTGATCGACCTCGCATCCCGGGAAAAGTTATCCTCCGGGTCTGAACTCGTAGTGACCAAGCCCATCTCCACCTTCGAGGCCCGAGATTTCTTGAGCTGCGGCTTCAGCGAATTGGAGGGCATCGTACTACTGGAGAGAAAACTCAACGGTCTTCCGTCCTCTAACGCGCCTACAAACCTCACGATCAAGAGATTCAAGAAGAAGATGCTGGGGGATGTCCTGCGGCTGGACGGAGAGACCTTCGAACCCTTCTGGCGCCTCGACCCCAGGACCATGTTGAACATCGCCGAACAATGCCACAGGAACCTGTTCCTGGTTGCTTTCGTCGGGGAAACGATGGCGGGATATGCCATCGGGGGCGTAAACGGACCCGAATGCTATCTCCAGAGGTTATGCGTCCACCCCGCTTACCAGGGACTGAGGATAGGGAGAGAACTCGCCCTGCGGACGATGAGATGGGGAAAGGCACGGGGAGCCGAGGAAGTACTGGTCAACACCCAGGAGGTTAACGTGAAGGCGTTGAACCTTTACCGCTCCCTGGGATTTGAGGGGCTGGATAGAAGGGTGATCATGGGAAAGGGGAGGAAAGACCCAGCGGCCCTTGGCGTGAGCCTAAAAGGCGGACAAACAGCGGGCGACCCGTTCCCGTGAGAGTAATTGGGGAAACGAGATGAAAGTGAGCAGGAAACTTCCCATCTTGATCACGGCGGTCACCGTCGTCACCCTCCTATTCAGCTTTCCTCCCCCCGCCTCACTCGCTCAAGAGAAAACTCCCCAGGGGAATTTCATCCTCCAGGTTTCAACTGACCGTTCATGGTATGCCCCGGATTCCACGGTCACCTTAACGGTGAAAGTGGGGGCTTCACCGGAAGAGATAACCGGCGCAACAGAGATCATGCTATATATCTACCCCTCAGCCCTCACCCGCTCATACCTTTACTATTTCCGCAGGGGCTACCGTCCCAACCCCCGGCTCACCAAAAGGCTGGGCGTTCTTTCGCCGGACAAGCCCTCTTCCAGCTTGACCTTTGTCTTTTCCCTTTCCGAACTCCAGTTAAAACCGGGCGTATATCCTTTCGAGGTAAAGGCGATCACGGAAGACGGCACCAGGGCTTCCGACTCGGGGATGCTGGTCATCATGGAACTGCCTCCGGGAAGCAGGCCCCTCCAGCTGGCCCTCACCTGGTCGGCTGACTTCCTGCCACCCAGCGACTTCCAAGGCACCCCCCTGGACCAGGCCCTGGATACAGCTGCAGATCCGGGAGGGGGAGGGTACCTGTTCTCACTGCTTTCGAAGATGAGACAATACCAGGTCCCATCTTCCCTGGTGCTTCCTGGCCAGGTGGTGGCCTACCTGGAAAGGAATGATGGTCCCTTCTTCACCAACGGGGGCGGATCCGATAAACAGGCGGAGCTCCTTTCATCGATGAGGGAGTTGAACGAGCTGGGCCTTCTGGAAGTGGTGCCCACCACCTATGCCCTGGCGGATCTCGACCTTCTGCGGGAAGAGGGCTTGGAAGAGGACGGGACCTTGCAACTTATGGAGGGCAGGGAGGCACTGGAAAGGATTGGTTTTAAACTCTCGGGCCTGGTGCATCCGGGGTTCCGCATGGGTCCAGCCCAGCTCGAGGCCGCGTTGAGGTCGGGTGCAACGTTTTCCCTGGTCTCGCCCGATGTGGTACGCGAGTCTCGCCAGGGCGAGAAACTCCTGCAAGGCACCACCCTTACCCAACCCGTCTTTTTCTCCCTGCAAGATGGACAGGCCCTGAAATGCCTGGTGGTGGACGACATACTCTACGATCTCCTATCCTCGTCCCCCAGGAGCGATCCGGTGATGCAGGTCCAGGACATAATGGCGGAGCTGGCAGTATTGCAGAGGGAAAAGCCGTCCATCGAACGGGGTTGCGTCCTCGCCTTTCCCCCATCCTTCATCCCCGGAGATCCTTTCCTGGAATGTCTCTATTCCTCCCTGGCCAACGCCGCCTGGTTAGAGACGACCTCTTTGGGGACACTGGCGGAAAGGATCTCACCTGTAAAGAACGTGGTCCTTTCCCCCTCGCCTACTTTCCGGGTGGATAGCGAGTTCTTGACCAGGTTAAAAGACATCAAGGAAATGGCCAGCGCCTTCTCGGCCGCGCTTCCCGAGGATCAGCCCCTGGGAAACGCCTTGAAAGAACTGGTGCTGCTGCTGGAGAACTACAGGTTCACGGAGGGCGTGAACTCGGCCGCCGCCGGCAGGATGCTGGAAAGCGCTGAGGGTTTCCTGCAGGAACAGGTCTCAAAGATCAGGATAATAAAGAAGAAATCGGTGACCCTTTCCGGCCTGAAGGGCAGTCTTGCCGTCAACGTGGTCAACGACCTCGGGTTTCCGGTCAAGGCGGTCATGAAGCTCGAGAACCGCAACCTCATCTTCCCCCAGGGGCAGGTATCGGAGATAACGCTTTTGCCCAGGGAAAACCAGTTCGTTTTCCCGGTTGAAGCCCAGCGAAAGGGCTCCTACGTGGTGGAGATAACCCTCGAAACGAAGGGTTACGTGCTGGGCAGGACCAACCTCACCGTCAACACTTCCATGATCAACTCCCTTGCCATCATCTTGCTCATCTGCCTAACGGCCCTCCTGTCGCTTATCTCCCTTTTCCGGTGGAGCAACCGAGTCATGAGAACGGGAAAGCACGCCAAGAGGGATTGACATGCTCGAAGAAGGTGAAAACCGGTCCCCCAGGGATGACCCGGAGACGGCTGCCCGACACGCGGCGATAATGGCCGTGGGCACATTGCTGAGTCGCGTCACCGGATTCCTCCGGTACGCCTCCCTGGCCTACGTCCTGGGCCTCACCCTCCAGTACGGCCGGACCAACCTTCCCAGCACCTACAACCTGGCGAACACTCTGCCCAACATGATCTTCGACCTGGTGATGGGGGGCATAATAGGCTCGCTCTTCATCCCCGTGTTCGTGGAATACCTCTCAACCAGGTCAGAGGACGAAGCCTGGCACGTGGCGAGCTCCGTGATAAACATCTCGGCCGTGGTTCTGTTCCTGGTCACCGTGATCGGGATCGTCATCGCCCCCCACATCATCCGGCTGATGACCGTTTTCGGGACCTACACCACCCATGAGGTCTCGGCTGAGGCGGTGAGGGCCGAGGCCTCTTTCTTCCTGCGGTTCTTCCTCCCCCAGATAATCTTCTACGGCCTTTCCGCCATATTCGGAGGCCTACTCAACTCGTATCGCCACTTCACCGTTCCCGCCTTCGCCCCCATCGCCAACAACATCGTCGTGATCCTCACGGTGATCGTCTTCCGGCTGATCCCCGGGGCTCGCGATGACCGCCTGCACATGACCGTACTGGCCATCGGAACCACCCTCGGAGTGATGGCCCAAGCCCTTGCGCACCTGCCCGCACTCATTCGCCGCGGGATCAGGTACCGGCCGGTCCTCGACGTCAAGCATCCGGCCATCCGCAAGATAGGGAGGCTCTCCATACCCCTGCTGGGATACATCTTTCTCTGGCAACTGGGCACCTGGTTCCTCTTCTCCCTGGCCATAAGGGTGGATGGCGGGGTCCCGTCTTACCAGTACGCCCAGCTGTTCTTCATGCTGCCCTACGGCGTGTTCGCCGTATCGGTGATCACCGCCATTTTCCCCTCTATGAGCGAGAGGGCTGCCAAGCGTCACACCGAAGAGTTCCGGGAGATCGTCAACGGGGGCCTCAGATCGACCATGGTGGCGATCTTTCCCTTCTTCGTGCTTTACTCGATCCTCTCCGTCCCCATAATCCGGCTTCTCTTGGAACATGGATTCTTCAAATCGGGTGATACGGAGCTGCTGGCGGGGGTGCTTTTCTTCTTTTCCCTGGCCCTCGTCCCCTATTCCCTGGATATGCTGGTGACCAAGGCCTTTTACGCCATGCAGGACACCAAGACCCCCATGATCAACAACTGTTTCGTCGTGGCGGTCAACATGGTCTCCAACTACCTGTTTTTCAGGCTCTTGGGGGTCAAGGGCCTGGCCCTCGGTTTCTCGGTCACCTATCTCTTCGCCATGATCCTTGACGGTGCCGTTTTGAGACTGCGGATCGGAGGCCTAGGAGGCAAAAAGCTCGCCAAGACCTTCTTGAACGCCGCCCTGGCCTCACTCGCGATGGCGGGCTCGACGCTTGTTACCCTTAAAGCGGTGGAAACGCTCCTTTCCGGGGGTCTCCTCAGGGATTTCCTCGCCCTCGCGGCTCCGGCATCCGTGGGCCTGGCATGCTATACAGGAGTGGGTATCGTGCTGGGCATGGACGAACTGCGGTTGCTGGGCAAGATGCTTTCCCGGTTCCTGCCGGCAAGACCTGCAGGCCAGGCTGCGCAATCCGGCTCCGACGAGCCCTGAACCATGCATTTGCGGAAAGGTAAATTCCCCAAAATGGGGAAAATACATTAGAGGGACTTTGGCGAAGGGAAAAACGGCTTACCCTGGTGAAACTCGGGAGGAAAAGGGTGACAGGAGCTCGTGGAACTCTCGGGAGAAGGACATCGAATCGCATCCGTGATACCGGACTTCTCGAAAACCTGGTAAGTGAAAGGGGAAGCGTGGCGTCCTATCTCCTGAAGCTGATCGCTCCCTTCATAATCGTGGGCTTCCTCATCTCCCAGGCAGGCCCAGTGGTATGGAACCAGATCTACACCCGTACCATGGCCAGTGACGCCGGGGACTACGCCCTCCAGGTATACCGAGAAAGCAATGGGAATATGGAAAAGGTCAACGCCAAAGTGAAGGATATGGTGATGGAGAGGGGCGGCCGCCTTGAAAACGATGTGTCACTGATAAGCGATGCTGCCGGCCAACCTGTCGCCCTCTCCCTGCGGGTGAGGCGCATAACCAGCACCCTGCTCTTCCGCCGTGTCACATACCTTGCACCCTATACCGAAGCCAGGGCCGAGGTGATGAAAGAGATAAAATAGGTCTCCAACCCGGGCCCAAATCACCCGCATCAAGGGCAGTTAGTGACAATCGCCACGACTAAAGGAGGGCATGGAAGTGCTTTCCCGATCTTTTCCCCACGTCATCGAGGTGGTGGTGGAAGTCCCCAAGGGCTCCCGCAACAAGTACGAATACGACCGGAAAAGCGGCAAGATAAAACTGGACAGGGTACTGTTCAGCGCCGTGCACTATCCCGCGGACTACGGATTCGCCCTGAACACCCTGGCGGAAGATGGGGACGAGGTGGACGTCCTCGTCCTTATCGAGGAACCCACTTTCCCGGGATGTCTCATCGAGGCCCGTCCCATCGGATTGCTGGAGATGTGGGACGAAAAAGGCAGGGATAACAAGGTCCTGGCAGTGCCGGTGCGGGATCCCCGTTGGTCAGCCCATCACGACATAAGGGAGCTGCCACCACACCTGTTGACGGAAATAGAGAATTTCTTCCTGACCTACAAGAAGCTGGAAGCGAAGGAGGTGAGGAGCGAAGGGTGGAGAGATTCCCAGGAGGCGATATCGTACTTGAAGGCTTGTGCTACAAGCCCTCCAGGGGACCCATGACAAACCACCGCGCCAAGAATGCCTCTTGATTAAGCGGTCGCGCAACAAGCGGCACATCACGTTTTCAAGATAACGTTCCCCTCTGGTGCGTGGCTTTAAAGCGCTTCTTGCAATCTCCTCTCAAGCTTACGCCCCGCTCGTCTCGTAGGGCCTTATCATGATTATGTGGCTCTTGTTTATATCCACAAAATCGGTGCGGAAAAGCAATTCCTTGGTATGGATATCGTAGACCTCCACATCGGTAAGGGCGAAGAAGGTCTGGGTTTCCCTGGATTGCATTATATCCGTTAGCCGGGCCCCGGGGAAAATGTGCAGGTCGGCAAGGATCCGGTGATTGACCGTGTAGATCTCCACCCTAAGCTTTTCCTTCCTCGCGTACATGTATGTATCCCCTCCCTCCTTCTCTTCCCCCGCCCTATCCCCCAAAAATATACCATCCTGAAAACCCGCAAACCACAATCTCGACTTTCCTCTGGGCGAATCCAGCTTTTATCCCGCAGGTCTCTGCCCATGATTTCACTGGCTCACCGAAAGCGATATCCCAAACCCCGTTTTCGGCAAGCCTTCCCGCCTTTGGACTTGAAATACCCCGATGACCCCATCGTCATGTTGCGAAACCGATCATTATCATCCGATTCTCGCGGCCATCGTGGATGGCAATCTTTAACACCCTCCTCCACACATCCCGATTACCGTCACCAACAAGCTCTGGCTATCCTGGGTTAGCAGGTAACGAATCCCCGTTTACGTTTACGCGTCTCCTCTGCGATTCCCGCTGGCCAGCCAAAAGGCAAACGGGTCGGAAGGTCGATCACCTTCAGGTGAAAGCGGAATGTACCAAGTGGCCGACAGCCAGCTCGAAAGCGGTCATGCCCGCCGCGACCACGATCAGTAGAGGAAACCTGCCCGCCAGCATCCGGCTCACTCCATGGGGCCCGCCACACCCAATCTTCCGCCCCATCGAATCGCCCCGGTAAACAAAAGTGGCAAGCAAAAGGAGGTTCAACAAGGTGAAAGAACCAAGCAGCGAAACGAAGAGGTAAACCTGCGCAAACCTGAACAACCACGAAGGACGCCAAAGGTAGACGAGAAGGATTATTCCCGGGATTGCGAATGCCGGGCCGGCACTTTTAAAAGCAATGATCCCGTCCCTTTCGCCCGTGATCCTCGACCAGGGCAGCCCTTCACGGGAAAGTAGTAGCAAACCCAATCCCACTCCCCCGGAAAAACCGCTGAGAAATCTCAGGAGATTGGTCGTCTCCCTGAGGCCCAGATAACTGGTAAGGGAATCCCAGAGGAAGAAAGAGACGCATACTCCGGCAACGAGGTTCACGACTCTCGTCCCGTGCCTCAACCTTTGCGCCGCAAGGAAAAGAGTCACCGCGGTGGTGAATAACCCGACGAAAAGCCCGGTATCCCGCGCACACAGGAACAGGCGGTTATCTCCGAATTGGAGTATCCTTTCCACCTGCTGGTGACATATGGAAAACCCCAGCCACCAAAGAAAACGGTCCCACCAGTCCACCCTTATCACCATGCAGTCTTATCACGGCGGGTTTTTCACGCACGGGGAATCCTCGCCATCTCCCGGATAAAAAGAAAGAACAGCGTCACACCCAAGGCGATGAGAAAGATACCGGCGCCCAGTGTCAGCGATGAACCGCTCCACCCCACTCCCGGAACCGCCTTCCATAACAAGAACCACCCTCCCATGGGAATCCAGAAGAGGGCACCCAACAATTTCCAGTTCCTTTTGCCGGCGATCCATGACAATGCCGGAAGGGAAACGGGAACGAGCAGAACGATGATCAGGAAAAGAGCCCACTTGGCCCGGCCCGTTCCGGTATAATAGAGGGCGGACAAAAGAAAACACAGGGCCGAAGTAAGGCCCCACCCGATCCAGGCTACCATCATCCTCCATCCAGGTAAGCCGTCCCCCGCCTCCTGCTTGAACCAGCAGCGCGCGCAGAGGATTTCTCCCGCCACGGTCTCCTCTGGACGACACGACATGTAGCGTCCACAACCTCCGCAGTTCACCCGACCTTTCCCTCCGGGACCTTCTCACCGTCAACTGGCACGCGAACGCCCTTCGCCCTTACCCAGGTTCGTGCCGTTTTCCCAATCCCAGCGCGGGCCCAACCCGTTCTAACAGCTCCCGCCATAACCTGTCCTCCTCGTCCAGTTTAATCCTCAGCGACCCTTGCGGGCATACCTGGACGCATCTACCGCACCCCTTGCAGGCATCGTCGTCAACATGAGCTCTACCTTCTCTTATGGATATCGCCCCCACGAAACATGTCTCCGCACACGTGCCGCATCCGACACAACTCTCCCCCACCTCCACGCTCAACGAGCTTATGCGCTTTATGGCCGCCTTCAGTTCCGGGCCCGCCCCCTTCATATCCGTCCTCACGAGGCAGCAACAATCGCAGCAGAAACAGATGACCAGGAAGCGGGGGAACTGCCGCAGAACCCCTAAGGCCACGGCATCGGTCCAAAGGCGTCCCACCATGCCTACCAGCCCCAGATCAGCCCCTCGTTCCACATGCTCCAGGCACTCCTCCACGGTTGCCAGCCGCCCGAGGCTCGGGTGAAGGTGCGCCGCGGCATCGCCGAGATATATGCAGCCGAAGTCGCGGGGATACCTCTGGCAGCTCTCCTGGGTCCTGCATATGCAGTTGTGGTAGATGAACCGGTGGGAACTGGTGATTACCAGCCTCCGCAGAGCCTCCAGGGGAAGGGGGGAACTGCCCACGATCGGCACCTCCTCCGCCACGGGCACGAACGTGGCCTGGAAAATACGCTCACCGAGGAAGGGAGAAAACGCCTTTCCGATCAGCGGGTTAGAGCTCCACCGCTTTAAGACGTGGGTGAGGGGCCACAATCTCAAGAACAGGTCGACTACTCGCCGCGAGTATCCCATGTCGTCTTCCTTCCCAGCTTTTCCCCAAAGAATTTCTAATCGCTCTATCTCTTTAAAATAAATCTCCTGTGTCTGTTGCCTTCCGACAACGATCAGTTTATTTCAACCGGTTACACGGGAAGATCAACGCAACCTTGGCAGCTGATTGCTTCACTGCCTTGCGCCTTCAATCATAGTAAATGGTAGGAATTTAAGGAAATCCAGAAGTTCCACTGCCTTCATTATCGTGTTCTCCGCTTACTGCCAATAGCGCATCCCGTGTTATTCCGGGATCTTCGCTCGAGCACATCCCAACGCCGTGGTTGCCGGTTCCCAGCATATCCGGAACCGAGATTTATCCGATAAAAGATGTCTTTTCTATTGAACAAGGGATGTAGTTTTTTCAGCGAAGTTCCTTACGAAATGTCAGGATAAGTTTCATTAACGAAAACTTTATTTTTTAGAAAAAGACACAGCCTGTCCCTGCCCAAGCAAGAGCTCTGATATGCCTTCCGAGAGGTAGCGTATAAGTAATTGTGTCTGGGTAGTTCTGGACAAGAACCAAAACAATCAAATAGCCTTCCTCTTGTAAG
>JBBFMI010000027.1:0-6753 GCA_037478635.1 Candidatus Geothermincolales bacterium
AGCGCAACTATGCCCTGCCCAAGGCCCTGGATCTGGACCGGCGCATGGAGGAGGAGCCTGAGTATTTCGATTGGGAGATCATGAGGCAAGCCTGCCGTTATCGTTTCCTCTCCATATTCATCCCCAAGCAGCTGGGGGGGAGCGCCACCGAGCTGATGGTCTCGAACACCTCCCTCCTGATGGATGAGCTTTGCTCCGGGTGTTCGGGAATGGCACTGGCCATCGGCGCCCACAGCCTCGGGGTGGCTCCGTTGGTCACCTCGGGGGCCATAGGCCACTGGGACCGGATCCTGGGCGAGATCGTAGAGGGGGAGCGGAGGCTGGAGCCGGTGACCATGGCCTATGCCATCACCGAGCCATCCGCCGGGACGGACGTGGAGGAGCCGGAGTTCCTGGAGGTGGCCAAGCTCTCCCTGGAGGCCAGGAGGGTGGAGGGAGGTTACCTCCTGAACGGTCGCAAGTGTTTTATTTCCGGTGGAAGCGAGGCCAAGTACATAACCGTGTGCGCTGCCCTGGACAAGAACCGTCCCCTGGAGACCTGGACAACCTTCCTGGTGGAGAGGGACATGAAGGGGTTCTCCTCTCCCCGGGTGGAGCTGAAAATGGGCCAGAGGGCAAGCCACGCCGCCGAGCTCTTGTTCGAAGATGTCTTCGTGCCCGATTCCCATGTCCTCGGGTATGAGGGGGACGGCATGGCCAACGGGATCCTGATGGTCATGGCCGCATCCCGGGGTCCCGTGGGGGCCATCGCCACCGGTATCGCCCGGGGCGCCTTCGAGCACTTCCTGCGCTGGGCGAAGACAAAAAGAAACGGCAAACGTCCCATAGACGAGGACCGCATAAGGATGAACCTGGCGGATATGTGGGGCATGATCCAGGAAAACCGGGGGCTTTACATGAGCAACGCCCTCCTCGGCGACTCCATCTTCGGGAAAGTCATGAGCGCCCCGGTGATGATCCTGACCCTGAGCCTTCCCTCGTTTGTCAGAACCAACAAGCTCACCAACGACTTCCTCAACTCCAGGTACGGGAAGGCCATGATCAATGCCATCATGCGCTATTACATCAAGGACGATGATATAACCCAACTCCTGGAAACCGCCTCCCTGGCCAAGTTCAGCTGCGCCGACAACGCCATGGAGCTCTGTTCCCGTGCCCTTAACCTCATGGGCCCGGATGACAGCGAGGAGCGCCGCTGGGTGGAGAAGTGCTACCGCGACGCCAAGCTCACCCAGATCTACGAGGGCACCAACCAGCTCAACCGCCTCGTGGTCAACAACGTGCGCTTCGAGGAGACGTTGAAAGTGGAGATTCCCCGGCCGTTCAAGAAGGGGGTGGTGTCATGATTGGTATTCCCTGGGCTAAGGAATCCAAGCAATATGCCGTTCTGCGCAGCAACGCCATGAACTTCGCCGGTTCCGAGCTGGCGCCGGTGGCGGACGAGCTGGAGAATACCGTGGACTCCCCCACTTTCTGGAGAGTGGTGGAGAAAGCGGCGGATATGGGGATGCTGGCGGCCCTGGTCCCGGAGAAACTGGGCGGTGAAGGGGTGGATCCCTATTCCCTATGCGTCGCTCTGGAGGAGTGCGCCGTGGAGTCGGCCGGTTTCGCCGCTTCCCTGCTGTTCCACAACGCTGCTCTGGTCCCGCTGGCTTACACGGAGAGGAAGGACTTGGTAGAGGAGATGAGCTCCGGAAAGCCCCTGGCCACCACGGCCACGGCGGGTACGGTCTCGATGGAGGGAGAGAGGCTTTCGGGCAAGGCCACCTTCGTCTTCAACGTCCTGGAGGGTAGCCCGGTCCTCTTGTTCCCTACATCGTCCGCGGGGCAGGAAGTGGTCTACGTGAAGACCGATTACCCCGGGGTAGGGGTGAGGAAGGACCCCTATCCCCTGGGATGGAGGGTGAGCAGTTTCGCCTCCATCGAACTTTCGGGAGCCGAGCCCTTTTTCGCCTTGAGGGAATTCCAGAGGGAGGCCAAGGCGGCTACCGAGAGGATCGTCTATCTAGGGCTGGCCGCCATATCGGTGGGCATAGCCCGCAAGTCCTTTGAAAAGGCTTACGAGTACGCAAGGCAGAGGTACCAGGGCGGCAAGATAATCATCGAGCATCAGGCCATGCGCATGATGCTTGCCCGGATGCTGTGCGGGATCGAGGAGGGCAAGGCCGCGATCCGCAGGGCATGCGAGGTTGACGACCTGGCTCCTGCTATCATCGCTTGGCGAAGGGCTGGATCAAATGCCTGCCAAGCGGCCATGGACGGGGTGCAGATCCACGGCGGTTACGGTTACATGAGGGACTACGGGATGGAGCGCCTCATGCGCGATGCCAAGTACTGCCAGATGTACCCTGCCCCGGAGGAGGAAGGCCTGCTACGAATCATGGAGATGGTGGAGGAGAGGGGCTGAAAGGAGCCCCTCTCCCATTTCCTTTTCATATCTCCCGGAAAAATCTTTGGGGGCGTTGCAATCGCACTCGGTGCGGGTTATAAATTAGATACCGGAGTATCTATAATCGAAGAATCGGCGGAGGTAACGACATGGAGGATGTCTACATCATAGGCGTGGGGATGATCAGGTTCGGTAAATATCCCGAGAAGAGCGTGAAACAGATGACCGCCGAGGTGATGGATATCCTGCTCAAAGACTGCCCGGTGCGCAAGGAGGACATCGAGGCGGCCTGGTTCTCCAACTCCTTCTGGGGGATAGTCACCGGCCAGCACAGCATCAGGGGACAGGTGGCGCTCATCCCTCTCGGACTCGAGAAGATCCCCATCATGAACGTGGAAAACGCCTGCGCCGGTGCCTCCAGCGCGTTGCACGGGGCATACCTGGGGATAAGGGCTGGGATGTACGACGTGGCCCTGGCCATCGGGGTGGAGAAGATGTACAACCCCGAGAACAAGCAGGCCATGTTCGACATGTTCATGTCCAACACCGACGTCGAGTTCATCAGGGAGATCCTCAAGGCGTTTCAAGAGGACGAGCGCCGTAAGAGGGAACAGGCGGCAAAGGAGGGGAAACCGCCCCAGGAGGGGGGAGGCGCCAGGTCACCTTTCATGGATATCTACGCCATGGCAGCGAGGATGCACATGGAAAAGTACGGCACCACCCAGAGGCAGCTGGCCATCATCGCCTCCAAGAACCACTACCACGCTTCCCTGAACCCGCTTGCCCAGTATCAGAACTACATGACGGTCGAGGAGGTGCTCAACGACCGCCTGGTGGCTTACCCGCTGACCCGTTCCATGTGCGCTCCCACCGGCGATGGCGCCACGGCGGCACTGCTTTGTTCGAAAAGGGCGTTGAA
The DNA here is from genome assembly GCA_037478635.1 of Candidatus Geothermincolales bacterium. GTDB lineage: Bacteria > Actinomycetota > Geothermincolia > Geothermincolales > RBG-13-55-18 > JACVJK01. The sequence continues at coordinate 3,309 of JBBFMI010000027.1, forward strand.
GCGGTTCCCGGGAGCCAGGCCGGTGAAGATCGCCGCGTCGGTGCTGGCTTCGGGAAATTTTCCCAAGGGCCCTGACGACGAGCTCATCGGGAAAAGGGTCAGCAGGAAGGCCTACGAGATGGCCGGCCTGGGGCCGGAGGACATAGACGTGGCAGAGGTACACGACGCCACCGCCTTCGGCGAGTTGCTCCAGACCGAGGAACTGGGCTTCTGTGGCGAGGGAGAGGGAGGTCCTTTTGCCGAGTCGGGAGCGACACGATTGGGAGGGAAGTTGCCCGTGAATACAAGCGGCGGTCTCGAGTGCAGGGGCCATCCCATCGGCGCCTCCGGGATCGCCCAGATCGTTGAGCTGGTGACCCAGCTCCGGGGGGAGGCGGGAAAGCGACAGGTGGAGGGAGCGAAGGTGGCCCTGGCGGAAAACGGAGGTGGTTTCATAGGCACAGGCGAGGCGGCGATGTGTATCCATATCCTGGAAAAGGTCGATGAAGTGATCTGATCGATTCCGTGACGGAGAAGGTAAGCATTCCGTCTATAGCGATTAGGTTGGTTCAGTTGGCTGGTCGGCTTCGGAAAGAGGGGGTATGAAGGATGGGCATTGAGAATTTTACCCACACCTATTTACCCGTGAAACCCGAACTCTGGCACGTCCCGAGATTCTTGGTGGACGAGGAGAAATGCACGGGTTGCGGGAACTGCATCCAGGCTTGTCCGATGGCTTGCCTTGAACTGGTAGACGGGAAGCCGAGGTATATCGAAAACATGGCATGCCTTGCGTGCTCCGCGTGCGTGGCCCACTGCGAGAGGGATGCCATGGAGATGCAGGGGTTTTACCGGGTTGACAGGGGTTTCTGGAGAACTGTCAGCTTTCAACCAGAGGATGGCTTTCCAAAGATCCCCGAGGTGGAGGGAATCGAAGGGCTGACCCCGGTTGAAGAGGTCATTTACAAGAGGAGGAGTAACCGGATCTATTCCAAGAAGCCGGTGCCCGATGAATTGGTGAGGAGAGTCATCGAGGCCGGCCGGTTCGCCCCTTCCCACGGCAATTGCCAGCCTTGGGCATTCGTGGTCATCAACGACCGGGAGGAGATGGATCGCATCGCCGATGCGATGGATCCCATCTACAGGCTATTGACTTCTTTTTATTTCTCGGGCAAGACCAACCCCCTGACCAGGAGACTGATTTCCATCTTGGCACCACTCTTACCCAATATGTTCGATCAAAGGGCTCAAACCGGGGGTGTAGCAGTCCTGCGACCAAAGGATGTCTTCATGGGGGCCCCCTGCCTCATCATACTCCTGGGAGACAAGAGGGGCATCAATGATCCGAACCTCGACATCGGAATATGTGGCACAAACATGGTACTGGCTGCTCATTCCCTGGGGCTTGTTACCTGTTGGTGTGGATTCACCATTGCCATCAATTTCCTGCCAAAGCTGAAGAAGAAGCTGGGGATCAAGTGGCCTTACAAAGTGATAAACGGCATCGTCCTCGGTTATCCCCGGGTCAATGCCGATTCCATGGTGAAGAGGGATCTACCCCGGATCACCTGGATAAAGGGGGGTAAAAGGTGGACCGAGATGCCCTGAAAACGCTCGAGTAAAGCATATGGGGAGATTGGGGTGAGCGAAAGGAGGTGGACAAGGTGGACCTCACTGCCCTCCCCTTCGTAAAGGACCTGGAGGCGAAAAACCCGAGGGCCTATATGCTGGCGGAGCTCCTGAGCCACCCGGAGGTGGTCAGGAAGATACTGAGAGGGGTTGCCGATTCCCAATTAGCCAAGCATAAGGGGCTCTTCCACAAGTTGCTGGAACTGAGGGCCGAGGAGTGCCCCAACAAGCTGGCCCTGATATTCGAGAACGGCGGCCAGTTCCCCGACGAGAGGCTCACCTATGCCCAACTTTACGCCAACGCCATGAGGTTGGCGGCTTCCCTGAGGGAAGAGGGGTTCGTCAAGGGCGATAAGCTCGCCCTGGTTATGAGGAATCACCCGGAGTACGTGTACGCCCTGGCCGCCTGCTCTCTGCTGGGCCTGGTGCTGGTGCCCATAGACCCGAGGGCGAAGGGAGAGAAACTCGCGTATCAGCTGGCCGACTGCGACGCCAGGGCGGTGGTGACCACGGCGGACCTGTTGCCCGTGGTGGAGGCGGCGGCGAAGAGCGCGCCGAACATCAACAAGATCTACCTGAACCTCAAGCCAGATGCCGACCTGGACCTGGCGAAGAAATATCCCACGGTGAACGAGATGCTGGATGAGCCGCTGGTGGAGCATCTTCAGGCCGAGGAGGAAAACCCTTCCCTGCCCATCCAGATCATCTACACCTCAGGAGTGACCGGTAACCCTAAGGGGGTTACCCTGGACTCGCGGCGCAATGCCATGTACTGTCTCCTGGGCTACCTTGTGTGGGAATACCAGCCTGACGACGTGCTCTACACCGGGCTTTCACTGGCCCACGGCAACGCACAGGCTGTCACCCTGTTCCCCGCCCTGACTATGAAGATACCTGCGGTGATCAGCCAGAGGTTCACCAAGAGCCGCATCTGGGATATATGCCGGAAGTACGGGTGCACGACCTTCTCACTGTTGGGGGGGATGATGTCTGGGATTTACAATGAACCGCCCCGGCCCGATGACGCTGACAACCCGGTCAGAAAGGTGATCTCCGCGGGCACTCCCAGGGCCATATGGGAGGATTTCGAACGACGTTTCAACGTCAGGATCCTCGAGTGGTACGGGGCCATTGAGGGGGGACTGGCCTTCAAGCCAATAGGCGAGGGCCCCATCGGGTCTTTCGGCAAGCCCCTTCCGGGTCTGGTGCAGATGAAAGTGGTGGACGAGGAGGACAACGAAGTGCCCCCGGGCGTTACCGGTGAACTTATATGCAGGATGCTCACCCAGACCAAGGTCGATTACTATAAGAATCCCAAGGCATCAGAGGAGAAGATGAGGGGCGGATGGCTACGCTCCGGGGACATGGTACACCGGGACGAGGAAGGCTGGTTCTTCTTCGATTATAGGAAGGGAGGAGCGCTGCGACGGGCCGGGGATTTCATCAAGCCGGACCTGGTGGAAAAGGTCATCGGGGAGCATCCCGACGTGTCGGAGGTGTGCGTATACGGCATCCCGGCCGCCTCCGGCGCTCCCGGGGAGAGCGACCTGGTGGCCGCGGTGGCTCCCTTCCCGGGCCGAAGCATCGACCCGAAATCGGTTTTCGAAAAGGCTATCCAGGGATTAGAGAGGAACTCGGTACCCAGTTACTTGCAGGTGGTGGAGGAGATACCCAAGAGTCCATCGGAAAAGCATTTAGACCGCCTGCTCAAGGAAGCCTTTTCTCCAGATGCCGAGAACGTTTACCGGTTGGAAGACTACATCGATTAAGCGTTTCCGGCTTCGCGCTTTTAAGACCGGGGTCAGCAGCGTTGCCTCAGAGGGAGTTCGAGGTCGAC
>JBBFMI010000027.1:6763-13849 GCA_037478635.1 Candidatus Geothermincolales bacterium
GCGTAGGAGCGGAGGTCTCAGCCAGAGACCTCCGCTTCCCTTTCCTTTTCCCGGCGGTTTTCCCGGTAGGCCCGGAAGCATTCGATGAGCAGGTCGGCCATGTCGCTGCATTGCTTCACCAGGTCGAAGCCTCCGTTTGAAAGGCACCAGTGGTAGATCTGGCCTCGGAATGCGTTGATCAGGATCGAGGCAAGGTATTCAGAGGGATAGTCCCTGGGTATGTAGCCTTTCTCCTGGCCTTCGCGGACTATGTCGTTGGTGATGCGGTACAGGGCCCTTATCCTGTTGTCAAGATATGGTTGCTTCATGTGAGGCGCGATCTGGGAGTGGTAAACCACCTTCATCAGGGTCACGCCCATGTCGGCCATGAGCTTGATGGCTTCCAGGTGAAATACCCTGAGCTTCTCCAGGGGGTCGTCCAGGGCGGAGATCTTCTGTTCGACCTTCAGGTAATGTTCGTCCATGATCTTGATTTCTTCCAGGATTACCTCGTCCTTGGATTTGAAGTGGTTGTAAAAAGCTCCCTTGGTGACCCCGACTTTCCTGCAGATCTCGTCGACGGTGACCTTGTCGAATCCCTCGCGGGCAAAGAGCTCTATGGCCGTCTTGACCAGTTTACGCTTGGTCTCCAAGCCCTTGATGACCCTCGACGAGTTCTCTCTTTTCTTCTGGCCTCTGGCGGACATTAGCTTGCTCTCCTGTCATAACGAAGCGTATACCACGATCAGGTATATATTACCAGATAAAGTAAATTCTATATTCCCACTGTCAAAGATGTCGTCATCCGTGAAACTCACCCTCCACCGCCTGTTTTTGATACGTTCGTCCAGTTTGACCCCGGGGTAGGGGCATGGCCCTGGGAAGAAAAACGGAGCCGGCGGGACGAGGTGTCCTTCATGATCCAGAGGAAGAAGGCCCCGCCCACCAAAAGGCCCAGGTAGAAATCGATGAAACGCCAGACCAGGGTGAGGATAGATGATAAACCGGAGTCTGAGAGGAACCTTTGGTATATCCAGAAGAAGCCGACCTCACCCACTCCACTTCCCCCCGGGACCGGCACGAAGGGCATTAGGAGCTGGATGACCAATTGTGCCAGTACCGCGTGGCCGAAAAACCGAGGATAGCCCAGTCCCAACAACACCGTTGGCACCACCATGAAACCCAGGAGCCAGAAAGCCATGGAACAGAATAGGACCAACACGATCTCCCATGAAGTCAATCTAAATAGAAGCTTGAGGCTATTGGAGAACCTCTCGATCTCTTTCGCCAGGCCTTCGATTAACCTGAGGTAACGTGGCTTGTTCCTCAGGAAGGAGGGAGATTTCTCCACTATCCTCTCGGCCCGGAAAGAGCCCGCCCGGATCATGGCCGTGATCACCAAGGCCAGGAACGCGATTCCTATGCCCAGGGCCGAGAACATGAATCCTTTAAATGTCAGGTTGAGGTTTATATAACGATTGGTCAGGTAGATCGCCAGGGGGAACAACAGGAGTAGCAGAAGCGTGGAGATGGAAGCGCCGAAGGAGATGGCGGCCGCGGCTTCTCCCGCTGGCAGTCCATAAAGGTACAGGAAAACCGCCTCCCCGGTGATGCCCCCTGCCCTCCAGGGAGTGACCAGCCCGGTGAAATACCCTCCGTAAACGGTTTTAAGAAGGGCGGAAAACGGCAGCGTCCTTTTGAGGCCCTTCAAGATCAAGCGCAGGCGGATGGCTGACAATATCCAGCGCCCCAGCGAGAGGGACGCCGCGATCAGGAGAATGCCCGGAGACAGGCGGGACAGGGCGGAAAAGGTTTCACGATTAATGGTGAGCAGGGAAAGGCCGATCAAGGTCGCCGCGGAGATGGTCAAGGCCACGACAATCCCTCGCCTAATGCGGCTTCTATCCAGTACGGCCCTGGCGGAAGGCGGAACTTTCATGGAACCATTTTATCCCAGCCCTTCTGGCGGGTCACTTTTTCAGTGCTGATGAACTCGATTTTTCCTTACTCACAGATCGATCCACCGGAAGAGGAGGTGATTTGAAGGCCCGGAACTTGCCATCCATTTATAGGGATAAACGGGCGCTTGTGCTCGATGATGTGAATAAGGCGGGAGTATTTGTCCGTGGGATATATTGGGTGTAGGAAATCTCATATGGATCTGTCGGGAGAAGAGAGAGCAACTGGGCAAAGAAGCGAAAGTCGGAAAAGTGCGCAAGGGGACAAAATGATGGTGGCTGTTAGTTAACTTGAAGTTCAACTGGAGGGATATGTTATGGACGTGGACAGGTTGAGTGGTGGTTCCGAAGACACCGGGAAAAGCGCCAAACTGGACATCGAAAACCGAAGAAGCAGGACGGTGATCAAGATAGAGGGCATGACCTGCGCCGGATGCGCGTCGAGGATCGAGAAGAAGCTTTCGGAATTGCCCGGCGTAAGTCGCTCCGCGGTGAACTTCGCCTCTGGGAAAGCGCAGGTCGAATATGACCCGGCGGAGTTGGAGCTGAAAGAGATCGTGAAGGCGGTAGAGGATCTCGGCTACCGCGCGACCCTCGAAAAAGAGGTCTTTTACGTGGGGGGGATGTCATGTGCATCCTGCGTGGCGAAGGTGGAAAAGGCCCTGAGGGAAGTAGAGGGGGTCATGGACGTCTCGGTGAACCTCGCCACCTCCACTGCCACGGTGACCTACGACCCTTCGACGGTGGATTTCCCCCGGCTTGCTGAGGCGGTCGAGAAGGCTGGCTTTTCCTTTAAGCGCATGAGATCGGGCGAGTTAGCCCGGGAAGATGAAGAGACCGTCAAGGAGAGAAGAAAAATAAAGGTCAAGTTGATGTTTAGTCTTGTGATGGCCGTGGCGATAATGGTCCTTTCCATGGGGGGGATGGCGATACCGGGCATTAAGGGGTTAGAGGAGAAAAAACTGTTCCTGATCCTCTTCCTCATGGCCACCCCGGTGCAGTTCTGGCCGGGGTTGACGTTCTACCGAGGTGCCTGGCGTGCCCTAAGGCATGGAAGCGCGGACATGAACACCCTGATAGCCGTGGGCACCTCGGCGGCATATGCTTACAGCGTCCTGGCCACCTTCGCCCCCGGTTTTATAAGCGGAGCAGGCATGAAACTCTCGGTTTACTACGACGCTTCCGCCACCATCATCGCCCTGATCCTTCTCGGGAGGTACCTGGAGGCGGGAGCGAGGGCCAGGGCATCAGAGGCCCTGAAGAAGCTGTTGTCGCTCCAACCCCCGGTGGCCCGGGTTATCAGGGAGGGACGGGAGAACGTGGTGGCGGTGGAAGAGGTCAGGCAAGGCGACATCTTCGTGGTGAGGCCGGGCGAGAAGGTCCCGGTGGATGGAGTGATCGTGGAGGGGAGGGCTTACGTGGACGAGTCCATGCTCACCGGCGAGAGCATCCCGGTGGAGAAGGCGGAGGGGGACGAGGTAGTGGGGGCGAGCCTCAACACCGACGGCTTTTTCAAGGCCAGGGCCACCAGGGTCGGGGGAGACACCGTTTTGGCCCAGATTGTGAAGTTGGTGGAGGATGCCCAGGGCAGCAAAGCCCCCATCCAGAGGCTGGCTGACCGCGTGGCCTCGATATTCGTCCCGTCCGTCTTGACCGTGGCGGCGATAACCTTCTTTATCTGGCTCTTTCTTGGCCCAGACCCAGCCTTTAACCGCGCGCTGCTGAACACCGTCTCGGTCTTGGTCATAGCGTGTCCCTGTGCCCTGGGGTTGGCCACTCCCACCGCCATAATCGCCGGGACGGGGAGGGGGGCGGAGATGGGGATACTCATCAAAGGCGGGGAGGTCCTGGAAAGGGCTGGGCGTCTTACCACGGTGGTGTTCGATAAAACCGGTACGTTGACTGAAGGGAAGCCCAGAGTCAACGGGGTCATCGCCGCGGAGGGATATAGACAGGAAGATGTCCTGGCCATGGCTGCAGCTCTCGAGAGGATGAGTGAACATCCCATCGCCAAGGCCGTGGTGGAGGAGGCTGTAGGAAGGGGCATAGAACTGCCCGAAGGCAAGGATTTCGTCGCCCTTCCCGGGATGGGGGTAGAAGGAAACGTGAACGGGAGGGAAGTGCTGGTCGGAAGCGATGCGGTGATGGAAGAGCATGGCGTTTACCTCGATAACTGGAGAGAGTTGGGAAGAGAAATATCTTCCCGGGGAAACACCATGGTATATGTGGCGATCGATGGGGTCCTTGCCGGGTTGATCTCAATGGCCGACACCGTAAGGCCGGAGGCCGCGCGAGCGGTGAAGAGGCTCAAGGAGATGGGGCTCGAGACGGTCCTCCTGAGCGGGGACCGCCTCCCGGTGGCGAGGGCCGTGGCCGAGCAGGTGGGTATAGAGAGGGTGTTGGCGGAAGTGCTTCCGGGTGAGAAGGTGGGGGTGGTGTCAAGCCTGCAGGAAGAGGGCAGGGTAGTGGCCATGGTGGGAGACGGGATAAACGACGCACCCGCCCTGGCCCAAGCGGATGTGGGGATAGCGGTGGGGACGGGGACCGACGTGGCGCTGGAGGCTTCGGATATCACGCTGGTGGGTGAAAGCCTGATGAACGTACCCACGGCCATACATCTGGCCCGCCGAACCCTCAGGACCATTAAGCAGAACCTTTTCTGGGCGTTCTTCTACAACGTCGTGGGGATCCCCGTGGCAGCTGGCGTCCTTTATCCCATTTGGGGCGTGACCCTGAACCCGATCTTTGCGGCGGCGGCCATGGCGGCGAGCTCCATAAGCGTCGTGAGCAACAGCCTACGGCTACGCCGATTCCGCGCTCATCAATAAGATGTAAGGGAAGGGGATAAAAGAAATGCCCTCGTTTTCGTTCCCGGGATAGGGAAACCTGGCGATGTGGGTGGTCGCATATAATCCTTCCTATCCCTTGCGAAAACCTTAAGAATGTCCAGGGAACGTGCGCGTGAGCGACTTGAACTCCTTGAGGAGGAGGTGTTCCATGGAAGAGAAGGTTCCCGTCTGGGGGGAAGGCCTGCCGAAGCCCCAAGGGCCATATTGTCCCGCCGTAGCCTGGGGCGACATGGTCTTCGTATCCGGGATGTTGGCGGTGAAGCCGGACGGCAGCAAGGTGACGGGAGACGTACGGGAGGAAGCTCTGGTGGTTTTGAGGAACCTGAAAGCCGTGCTGGAGGAAGCCGGGAGCTCCATGGAAAAGGTCCTTTCGGTCACGGTGTACTTGAGCGACCTGGGAAACTTATCCGCCTTCAACGAGGTCTACGAGGAATTCTTCACCGCCCCCTATCCCGCCCGCTCCGTGATAGGAGCCGGGATTCCCGGAGGGTTCAGCCTGGAGGTCTCCGCGGTGGCATATCGAGGACGAGGATGAAACACCGGTGGTTCAGGAGCCAGGCGGGAGTGAGAACCCACTCCGATATCGCTTGCATCGCCGGATAGAAAGAGGCGGGGCCCGGGGGTCTCAACCTGGAGGTCTCCTCTCTCCTATTTGTTGTGACGAGCGGGGAGGCGAAAGACGGCGTGAACGGATGGGAAGCGACGGCATTCTATCCAAAGACGTCGAGCCAATGGAAAAAGTGAGACGCCAGGCCAAGGGATGAAGAAGCAACACCCGTTCCGGTTTCCCGGTATCTTAAGTGATATACCCCGATGTTGATGCCTGCAATGATTCAGGAATACCCCGATGTTGATGCCTGCAAAGACTCAGGACATGAAAATCCTTTTTGTAAAGCGATTTCTCCCTGCTGGAGCGTGCCGCATGGAAGGACTCGGGATCACGGGGTCGAGCGCGGGAAAACCCTGAGTGCCGAGGGCCGGGAGGAAAGCGGCTACTCCAGACGAATATAACCGTAAGTGATCGTTCGTGGGATTCAGGTTTCGATCAGGCCAGCGTTTGAAACGAGAGCATCGAAGGAAGGCGGATGGAAGATAGGTTATCATCGGAAGGGCGGACTTCTATCGCTGCTGAAGGGCGCGCTCTTCCCCGGGGTTAGATGACTGGGACAACGGCAGGGGTTCTGGGCGTCATGCGTTTCGCGAAGAGGTCAAGGGCATTTCGCCTGGCGGTATGCCTTCTCTCCTTATCCCTTCTCCTGTTTCCGAAGGTGCCAATGGGTTCGGGTTCGCCGGGAGGGTCCTTTTTCGGGGTGAAGGTGTGCCTGGATCCCGGCCATGGGGGCAGTGACCCGGGCGCTATAGGGCCCACCGGCCTTCTGGAGAAGGACGTGAACCTCAAGGTAGCCCTGAAATTGAAATCCCTGCTGGAAGCCGAAGGGGCTTCCGTGTTGCTCACCAGGGCGGATGACCGGTACGTGTCCCTTTCGGAAAGATGCCAGATCGCCAATTCCTGGAGGGCGGACATATTCGTGAGCATCCATCACAACTCCGTGGGTGACCCCTCGGTGAACGGCACGGAGACCCTTATCTCGCCGGCGGCGGGGGAGTTCACCAGGCAGCTCGCCAACTCTGTCCAGGCGGAGCTGGTGGCTGAGTTGAAACTGGCCAACCGGGGCGTGAAGGAGCGGTCGCTGGTGGTACTCAACAACACTGTCATGCCCGCGATTTTGACCGAGGCTTCCTTTATAAGCAATCCAGATGAGGAGAGGAGGCTAAGGGATGATGCTTACCTGGAAAGGGAGGCGAGGGCGATACTGCGGGGGATGAAGGTGCCCGCCAAGATCTCTTTCATATCCCCGCGTGAAGGAGCGCTGGCGGGCAGGCAACTCCGGGTCTACCTGCAGGTGGTGGGCGAGGATGCGGTGGAATCGGTGAAAGTGAACCTGGAAGGGGTGGGGGAGAGAGTGAAGACGGCTCCTCCCTTCGAGTTCTTCTTCGAGTTGGACAAGGGGCAGGATGGGGAGAGGAAAGTAAGCGCAACGGTCAAATACCGGGATGGAAACACCTTTTCGGCGGCCAGGTCCGTCATCTGCGCGCCTTCGGCCACCCGATGGTATTTCGCAGAGGGATGCACCAGGGAGAATTTCGACGAGTGGCTCACCCTCTTCAACCCGGGCGTGGAGGAAACGGTGGTATCGGTGACCTACGCCTTTGCCGAGGGGTCGTCGATGTCCAGGAAGTACGCGGTTCAGGGGATGACCCGGCGCACCGTGAACGTGGTGGAGGAGGTGGGCAGGGGA
>JBBFMI010000028.1:0-8031 GCA_037478635.1 Candidatus Geothermincolales bacterium
CCGCCGCCGCGGCATAGGCCAGCACTGGCAACCCGAAGTGGAAGGCCTTCAGGATGGGCACGCAGAAGCCCTCGTGCTCGCTCATGGAGATGTAATAGTGGGAATACTGGTATAGCGTCTTCAGCTCCTCGTCCGTGACCTTTCCGGTGAACACCACGCTCTCCTCCAACCCCAGGCGGCGTACCCGAGAACGCAGGCAGGCGTAATAAGAGTTGACGGGAAGCGAACCCGCTATCAACAGCCGGGAACGGGCGTTGACCCCCCGGTGATAGCACAGGAACAAGTCGATGATGTCCTCCACCTTCTTGTTGGGCACCACCCTTCCCACGAAAAGGAGATTGGTTCGCCCGTCCCGTAGCCATCTCCCCCATCGGGGGTCCTCTTGCAGTCGATCCAGTTTGCCCACCGGCGGGTCTATCGGAAGCACCCCCGTCCTCTCCTCGGGAAAACCGGCCTCCACCAGTTCCCGACGGTTGAAATCCGACACCCCCAGGGCGAGGTCCACCTCCTTCAGCTCACCCAAAACCTCCCTTCCCATACGGCACAGCCGAGCAGCCACCGGGAAGAAACCCTCGTAGAACCGATGGGGCGTGATGTTGTGGTAGATCAATATCTTGCGGTTCCTGCTCTCGAGAAACAGGCGGTAGTTGGGGCAGTACAACGCGTAGTGGTATATGGTCAGATCGTCCGGGTTCTGCATGAACTCCCGATAGTACTCGTCCTTCAGGGCATAACGCCGGCCGAAGTCGTCCATATCCTGGGCGAATATCCTGGCTTCGTAACCCCAGGAGACGAGCAGGCGGTGGATGGCCATGACCTGGTTCCCCACCGCGTCCCCCGCGTCCAGCCGGGGCAACATCTGGTGGATCCTCATCCCTTTACCTCCCCCACCAGGAATTCCCGGGAACCCAACCTCTCCTCGCCACATGTCAGGCCACCGCTTTCCAATACCGCCCTTAGGGTCCCCGGCGACCAGGTCCTGGCGCAGGCATCCTCCCCTTCCGCCAAGGAAGGGGGTAGTGCCCTCTTGGCCAGGTAGATACTACCCCCCTCTTTCAACCTCTCGGCCGACCAACGGGCCAATTCCAACAGCTCGGACGCGGTGAGGAACTCCGGTGCCGACACCAGGACCGAACCGATCTCTTCGTCCAGGAATTCAACCGCTGCGAGAGGGTTGCCCAGGCGCCACACGGGAAGGAACTCCGCCTGCGCCCTCGCCACCAGGGAATCGTTCAAGTCCACCGCCAGCGCCAGGAGGTCTTTTTCCGCCAAGAGGCGTAACAGCGCCAGCCCGGGCACCATCACCACCAGGACCTTTCCCTTGGCCCGGGAGCAGAACGCCTCCACCGTCCCTTCGTCCCATTCCGGCACCGGGTTCAGGATCACGTCCCTGCGCGAGGTAAGGTCGTCAGTCTCCTTGCCCTCAACCCGGTCGCACAGCTGGAGGTACGCCAGGTCTATGCCCCGGACCAGAAAAGAGTTGAACCTCTCCTGCTGCTGGACGTATCCCTCGTTGACCGCCCGGATGAAACGGGTTTTTGCCCGCCGGTAGAGGGATCTCCATCGGCCCAACCTCTCCCCCTCTCGGGCCAGGTCGGCGGGAGGCTCGAGCTGGATGCCCTTTTCCTGCAGGACCCGATCCAGGTCATAGATGGCCTCCACGACGGTGGACCCGTGCCTCAGCTCCTCCCGGATATCCCGTCCCAGGAGGGTCAACATCGACTGGGTATACAACCCCGCCTTGATACGGGCCTCCGTCCGGGCAGCCAGGCCGTGCAGATCCATCTCCTTTCCGTTGATGAATATGGCCATTTCAACCTCCGGCCAGAACCTCGTCCATTTCCACTTCCAGTCCGAGGAGGGGGCCCAGGAGCCGTCGGAGTCTCTCCTCGAACACTTCCTCGCTGAAATCCAAGAGCCTCCTCCGCTGGGCCTCCACTATGCGGCGCCGGGTCACTTCGTCCCGGTCCAGCCTGCCCAGGAGTTCCGCCAGCAGAGGGAAGTCCTTGCGGTCGAACAGCACCCCCGCTCCCCCCATGGTCTCCGGCACCGCCGCCGCGGCATAGGCCAGCACCGGCAACCCGAAGTGGAAGGCCTCCAGGATGGGCACACAGAAGCCCTCGTGCTCGCTCATGGAGATGTAGTAACGGGATGCCAGGTAGAAGGCCTTTAGGGCCCCATCGCTGACCTTGCCGGTCATGACCACCCTATCCTCCACCGCCAACTTCTTGCAAAGGGAAGCCAACGCCACCTGGTAGGAGGTTATCGGGTTGCCCACCAGGATCAACCTGGACCTGGCGTTGACTCCCCGGCAGTACGCCGCGAACAGCCTTATGACGTCGTCCACCTTCTTGTGGGGCACCAGCCTGCCCACAAAGAGCAGGTTCACCCTGCCGTCGGAGAGTTTCTCCAACAACCTCCTGTCCTCCGTCACGCCGTCCAGCCTGCCCGTGGTGGGGTTTATGGGAAGGACCCCGGTCTTTTCCTCGGGAAAGCCCGCCTCCACCAGCTCCCTGCGGTTGTACTCCGAATCCCCCAGGGCCAGCTCGCAGTCTACCAAAAAAGCGAGCATCTCCCGCCCCAAGGCACAGGCCTGGTACAAGGGCTGGTGAAATCCCCGGTAGAATTCGGGAGGGGTGATGTTGTGGTAGACCAAGACTTTTCGATTGCTGCTCCGGAGGTACATCTCCACGTTTCCACAGTAGAGCAGGTAATGGTATATGAGGATGTCCTCCTTTTTCCCCATAAAAGCGGCATAATCGGCGTCCGGAGCGGCGTAACGCCTTCCGAAATCGTCGACCCCGGTGGCATATATCCTGGAGTCAAAGCCCCAGCTCTGGAGCAAGTGGTGTATGGAGAGGGCCTGGTGGCTCACCGCGTCGCCCATGTCAAGGCGGGGCACTATCTGGTGGACTCTCATCCCGAGGCCTCCCCCTCCCTGAGCACCTCCTCGAAGGCCTGCACGATCCGATCCCAGTTGTAGTTGGCCTCCACGTACTCCTTGCCCCTCCTTCCCATCTCCCGCCTCAAGCCCTGGTCCGAGAGCAATGTCTCCAACGCCTCGTGGAAGGTGGGGTAATCGTCGAACCACAGGCCTCCCCCGCTCCTTTCCACGTGGTAGCGGGTAACGGCGCAATCGCCGTGCACCAGGCAGGGGACTTCCTGCATCCACGCCTCCATCATCACGATGGAGAGGCTTTCGTTGGCGGAAGGGTTACAGAAGACCGAGGCGGCGGCAAAGGCATCCCTCTTGTCCCTCTCGCTCAAGACGCCAAGGTCGATGACGTGGCTCCTGAAACTGAAGGGTATCTCCACCGATCCAGCGCCTACGAGCACCAGCCTGGCCTCCCTCCCCCCGTTCTCCAGGTAATTGCAGAAATACTTGACGAGGAGGGGCGTGTTCTTGAATATCTCCCTCCTTCCGGCATAAAGGACAATGTCCCCGGAAATGGAGAACTTGTGCCGGAAGCGGTCGCCGTCGGCGTGGTAAGGGGTGACGGCCACCCCGCCCACCACCTTCCCCCGCAGGTCTGGACCGTATATCCGGCGGGCCAGCTCCTCCTCCGGCGGAGTGTTGAACATAATCCCCCTGACCGAGTGCATCATGCGGCGAAAGGCCTCCAGGTAAGCATAGGGTTCGTCGTGCAGGCAAGGGATTATGTATGCCTTTTCCGGCACCGCCTTTATCCCAGCGTAGGTGGTCCCGAAGAGGTAGGGGATGAACACGAAGGCGCGGTACCTGTCCCTGTTATCCTGCAAGTACCGACAGAGGTCGGGGCAGCTCACCACGTTGTAGATCCAGTATTCCTGGTCCTTTAAGGGGACTTTCTTCCGCTGGAGTATCTTCCTCTCGATGCGGTATACCTTTCTCGTGTATTTCCTGCCCGTCTGCATGAACCGGCGCACCGTTATCCCGTTTACGACCTCCGAGCCGGGACGAAAATCCCCCGTGTCCGACCAGGAATGGGCGTCCACGCCACAGGTGGTGAGGATCTCCACCGGCCACCCTCGCCGGTGCAGTTCCTCCGCCAACATACGTGTATAAGTCTCCGCCCCTCCCACCAGGCCAAGCCCATACCTGGGCGGCACGAAGGCCACCGTCTCCGCCTTCAACCTCTCACCTCCTGGCCACCAGAAGATAGCGCCTGGGGGCGAAGAGGCAATCCGCCACGCCGGCCAGCTCCAGGCCGGCCCCGGACAGGCGCTCTTCCCAATGCCTTCTCCTTTCGGGGTCGAACTCGCCCAGCGGGGACACGCTCACCTCCTCGAAACCGGACTGGCGGAAGAGGGCCGCCAGGGTATCGGGATGCACCAGCCGCAGGACGCTCGGGTCACGGTAGGCCTCCTCGGTGCCCAACAGCGAATGGGGGTGGTGGTTGAGCACCACTACCTTCCCACCCCTCTCCATCCTCGAGCCCAGGGCGCCCACCAAGAACAGGAGGTGCTTGAGCTCGTTCCTCTCTCCCAGCTCCCTCACGAAGACGGCCGACAGCGAATCCGCCTCCTGGCCCTCCAGGTAGTCCAAGGGGTCCACCTCCAACACCTTGAGGCCCTTCTGCTGGCAGATGCGGATAAGCCGAGGGTCCTGCTCGACCCCGTAGGCCCTCCTTCCCGAACGCGCGGCCCTCTCGAGGAACTCGCCCCTCCCGGGGTAGAGTTCCACGATCTCCTCGCCTTCCGGGAAGGCCTGCAAGGCCTCGTCCAGTCCGGGGATATCCTCCTCGGCCAGCCCCAACTCCACCCATGCGGTGTAGCGGTCCATCCCCCCGTGATAGTTCCTCTCCCTCTCCCGCTTGATCATCTCCGCGAACAGGTCCAGGGATTTCACCACCTGGGCGTTGAACTCCCTCTGTTTCTGGAAGACGGCGTCCATGTAGGGCGTCATGAAGCGCCGGATGACCTTCTTGGCCAATAGGAACACCCATCCCACCGGCCCTTTCCTAGCACCTATGGGATAATGGCTGGTAACCTGGGCGTACTGCCGGGCGATATCGGTGACGAAGACCAGCTCGTGGAGGGGGTCCATGGCGGCCTGAAAATCGCCGCCCGCCGTCCTCCTTTCCTCCAGGTCGGAGAGCTCCCTTTCCGGGTAGAGGCCCGCCTCCACCTTCCGCCGGGCCCTCTCCCTTATCTCCTCCATGAGGGAGGGGACATCGATGCCCTGCAGGCCCTCGGGAAACCTCGCCGGTCCTACTTCCCCCTCGGTAGCCAATTTCTCGTTTTCACCCGCCATCGGCCAGCTCCTCCCCTTTCGATAAGCCAATCCATACAAGGGACGTATCTCAGATTATTTAGGTTTCGAAGCGGTCTTTTCCTGCTACTCCCCCGTTTGGGAGCGGTTATATATGACCACGCGGCAGTCCATGGCCAGGTAGCCCGACTCCTTTCCCGGCGAGACCACGTCGAAGAAGTAGAGCTTGTCCAGCCAGTGATAGTTCACCTGGCCGTCCCGGGTATGGGCCGCCACGCTCAGATAATACCTGCCATCCAGCAAGTTGAGCCTCGGCAGGTGGAACTCCACCGTACCCTCCCCGTCTACGCAAGGAATGTCCACTTTCAAGAGCCGGGTGTTGGTGCCGTAGACCATGAGGCCCATCTGGTCATATATCCCGAAGCCGAAGACGGGGTCATCCACCCTCCTCGTCGCCCGGAAACGGAGCCGGATGACCATCGCGTCGCCGGTGGAGAACCGGATCTGTGGGTCACCCCTTTCGTCCTGGATCTCCACCTCCTCGATGACGATATCCCGGGTCCCGAACTCGCTGCCCTCGGGCCGGGTCCTCATGGCCCGCAGGTAAGCGTCGGAAACCTCCCTGGGATCCCCCAACATCCTCACCTCTCCCCTTTCCAGCCAGAGGATGCGGTCGGATATGGAAGCGGCGATGTCGGCGTTGTGGGTCACCAGGACAATGGTCTTTCCTTCCCTCTGCATACGCATTATCTTGTCAATGCACTTGGTCTGGAAGGAAGCATCCCCCACCGCCAGCACCTCGTCGATGAGGAGTATGTCGGGGTTCACGTTGATGGCTATGGAGAACCCCAGCCTCACGTACATACCCGAAGAATAATTCTTCACCTGGTTGTCGATGAAGGCTCCCAGCTCGGAGAACTCGATGATCTCGTCGATGATGCGGTCCACCTGCTTCCTCTTCAGGCCCAGGATGGAGGCGTTCAGGTAGATGTTTTCCCGGCCGGTGAGATCGGGGTGGAAACCGGCTCCCAGCTCCAGCAGGGCGGCGATGGATCCATAGGTCGTGATCTTTCCCCGGTTCGGCTTCATGATCCCGGTCATCAGGCGGAGCATGGTCGATTTCCCCGAGCCATTGGGCCCGATAACCGACAGGGTCTCCCCCTTGTACACGGTGAGGTCTATGTCCTTGAGAGCCCAGAAAAGCTCGTACCCCCTTTTCCTCCAGTTGATGATCCTCTCCTTGAGGGACGTGCTCACGTCGTGATACAGGCGGAAACACTTGCCCACCCCCTCCAGGCAAAGGGCGGGCTCGGCCGATATCACGCCCGCTCCGATCTCCCTGCCGGACATCTACCTACCTTCCCTCTCCAGCCACGCTCTTACCCTGGGACCATATACTCGTCCATCGAGTCGATTGGTCACGTCCGAGTCGACCCCTAAAGCCCAGGTATCATATGAACTCCGCAAACCTCCCCTCCAGACGGCAGAAAGCCCAGTAACCGAACACAAGCAAAGCAAGGGATAGGACCACCGTATATGTGAATCCGGTCGGCGAGAAGTAAGCGGCCTTGGGCCCGTTCACCGGGGAATTATAGACGATCCTCTGCCACAGGAGCATTATGTGGGCCATGGGGTTGAGGAGGTAGATCCGGGCCGCCCACGAAGGCAGGCTCTCGAAGATGAAGGAGACGGGATAGACCACCGGCGTCATCCAGAACCAGGCCAGCAGGAAGATGTCGGTGAAATGCTGCACGTCCCGGAAAAACACGTTGATGGCGGAAAGAAATAGAGAAAGTCCGGCGGCGAAACAGGCTTGGAGGAATAAAAGCAAGGGGAAGGCCAGTATCCAAGGACTGATACGTACGCGGAAGATCAGCAGGAAGACGAAGAGGACCAGCTCTTGCAGGAGGAAATGAAAACCCGAGGAGCAGAGGTAGGATAGGGGCAAGACCTCCCGGGGGAAGTACACCTTCTTGACCAGGTCCGCGTTGTTGACCACGGAGCCCACCGCCTGGACCACCGACAGGGAGAAGAAGTTCCAGGGCAGGATGCCGGCCAAAAGGTAGAACTCGTAGCGCACCATCCCCTCCGCCCTCAACCGGAATATGACCCCGAAGGCGATGTAGTAGACCACCAGGAGCATGAGGGGGTTCACCATGGACCAAAGGAAGCCCAGGAAGGAGTTCTTGTACCTCACCTTGACCTCTTTCAGGGTGAGGTTATACAGGAGTTCCCGGTAAGCCACGAACTTCTTCAGGTGCTCTTTCATGATGTATGACCTTAATACACTATCCCTTTGCCTGGCCATCCCTATATGGTAAAACCAGGCCAGATGGCCCTACCGCCCACGCCGGGAAGACCTCGGCTCGACTTCGAATATAATAAGGCCGCAAGGGGACGATGCGAAGGCGATCCCTGAGGGCACGGCGAACAAATCCGGTCGGCCATACGAGCCATACGAGAATTCTCGGTCCGACAACCGATGGCGACCACCAAGGGTTCCAGTGATCACGGGTCAAAGGGCGTGACCAACCTCGTCCCCAGCGTCGGATCAGGCGACGTCGATGTCGTACCCCTGGTAGACTCGCGAGAGGTTCCCCGGGATGCCAGGAGCCATGACCGACCCAGGGCTGCCCACCCCTGGAATCGGAAAAGGGCTTGCGTGGTCTTCGATCAAGCTTTGGGGGGCAACCTCGCCGGGACATCGGGACGATCAGCCTTTGTCGCTCCCGCGTCCGGCCGACCCAGGACTTGGGTCGTACCCAAGGCACGGACCAGATAACGTAAAGAGATCGAGGAAAAGGGGTTGAACCAGCCGGATGCCAGGGACAGAAGATCCC
>JBBFMI010000028.1:8041-13826 GCA_037478635.1 Candidatus Geothermincolales bacterium
CCTCGCGATGAGGTCCAAGGGCGTCGAACGCGGCCGATGGAAAAACCTCGATCGACCCCGTCCAGCTGGAGGAGAAGCGCCTCCCGAGGAACAAATGGTAGGATAAAGGCCTATGGACATGAACGAGAAGGGGAGGATGCGGGCAAAGACCTTAATCAAAGCAACCTTGGGCAGAACCCCAGTCTGGCCATATGTCCTCAAGGGGCGCTTTTACGCCTCCAGGTACCTTGACGGCGGCGTGGCGCTTCTCGAACGGATCCTGAACCGCGTTGCGGTGAGGTTCGTTTCCCCTCAAAAGGTAAAAGACCTCCTGAACTCTCGAGATTTCTACGGCAAGGAATACTTCGACTCGGAGAAGAACCCCTTCCAAGAAAGCGGTTACGCGGAGGCCTACGACGAAAACCCCGATTTCCAGGAGGTGGCCCGACTGGCCCGGGACCTGCTCGGCGCAAGGAGGGCGCTGGACGTGGGATGCGCCAAGGGGTTCCTGGTACAAGCCTTGCTGCGAGCGGGCGTCGATGCGTGGGGAACGGATATAAGCGAGTATGCCATCGGTCAGGCCCCTCCCGAGGTCAGGGAGAGGTTATGGCAGGCCGACCTCGTCAACGCCGATCTCCCGGAAGACGAGTATGACCTGGTCCTGGCGCTGGAGGTCTTGGAGCACATACCGCCGGGGGAGATCGCCGCGGCAGTGGCAAACCTGAGGCGATGCACCTCCCGTTATATCTGGGCTACCATCCCCTCCTACGGCCCCAATCCGTACGGCCTGGACGGCTGGCTGGAGGGCAAGATCCTTCCTCGCAAGATGCGACTGTACCGGGAGCACCTGATCGACCTGGCCGAACTCCATCACATGACATACGACATTCGAGGGCTCCCGATCCACGGCCACCTCATCGCCGCCAGTTTCGACTGGTGGACGGCCCTGTTCACCTCCCTGGGTTTCGTCCGCCGGGGCGACCTCGAGAGGGTGATCAACCGGGAATTGAGATCGGCCCGGGAGGGCATATGGGACTGCTTCCTGCTCGAAAAGGTCCGACCTGCGCCCGCGTCCACATCCGTCGAGCTGGAAAGCGGTGACTTCCGACAGAACACCGGTGGCGCCTGGGCATGTACCGGGGTCCTGCTGCCCGCAGGCATCTACCGGGCTACGGTGAGGGTCCGGCTTGATGGAAACCTCGAGGGAAAGAGGAAAAACGAGAGGGTTCTCACCCTGGCATGTCTGTCGGAGGACGGGGAAAGGATATACGGGATGAGGCTTCCCACCCGGCGCGAGGTGGAAAGCAAGGCCTGCGACCGATCCCTGGAGCTCGACTGGATCATCTCCTCTGACGGCACGGGCCCTGTCACGTTTCGCCTGGATCCAACCCCCGGCACCCGCCTGGATCCCATCGGGGCGAGCATCGTTCCCGGAGGACAGGATCCCTGATCAGCCGGGTCCAGAGCTCGAAAGTCAGCCTTGAAAATAGACGATGCCCGGCCCGTACCGCCCATGTTTTCGAAGCCGGGGGCACCAAGGCTTGGCACGTCGCGAACCGCTTTTGATGTGTCCGAACCCCGTGAGCGGGAAACGGTGGGATGGAAGAAAAAGCCCGGCATGTCGTGAAACGGCCTTGATGCGACCCGTCGGCTTGCATCCGACCCCCCCTCTGTCGAGGCCAATCGATCATTGACCTGAAACCCCTGGCCACGGTTCTCCCATCGCCTTTTCGGTCAGGAGCCGGTGTAGCCCTCGGCGAAATACCAAGTGGTGGACGGCTCGGGCACTCCCTGGGAAGCGTGTCCCCCCTTCCTGCCTCGATAGTTGAAATACACCGCCCTTTCAGCCACTATCGGCTTTCCCGACACCTCCTCCACCACCGCCGAGACCTCATCCGCTGGGATGACGTCGTCTACCTTGAGGGTGAAGCGGGAATGGGCCCCCACCCGATAGCGCAGCTCCCTGGCCAGCCCTCCCTGGGTGAGCAGAGATATCCTCACCTCCACCTCCTCGTCGCCCGGGTTGCCCACCAGCACCCAGGTGTCGAAGTCCTCGGCGGTGTAGCCCTCGGCCAGGTACCATCTTGGTCCGGCTTGGGGGACTCCCAGGGCGCAGGACCCGTCATCCCATTCCCGGTAGCGGAAGTACATGGACCTTTCGGCGACCACCGGCAAGTCGCTCTCCACGAAAACCGATACCTCTGAAGAGGGGAGGTAATCGTCGACCTTCAGGGTATAGCGGGAGCCAGGCTTCACCTCCGCCTCCACCCTCTTTTCCTTGCCTCCCGGCGTGCAAAGTCGGAAGGTCACGCGGGCAGGACGGTCCTCCGGGTTGCCCACCAGCACCCAGGTGTCGAAGTCCTCGGCGGTGTAGCCCTCGGCGAAGTACCAGCTCCGGGAAGTGGAGGTGGTAGCCTCCGCCACGTGTCCACCCTTCTTCCCGTAATACTCGAAATACATGGCCCGCTCCACCACCACGTCCCGGTCAGAGGATATGGCGGCCGAGAAGGAGCACGAGGAGAAGTCCTCCAGCTGGTCCACCCACAGGGTAGACCTTCCCCGACCAGGTACCCTTACCTCTACTTCCCTCGTATGCCCGTCCTCCCGGAGAAGCCTGACGTTGGCCACGGCCTCTTCCTCCCCCGGGTTCAGGAACAGGATCCAGGTGTCGAATTTCTGGGCAGTGTAACCCTCTGCCAGGTACCATTGACGGGAAGGACTATTGACCCCGTGACCACAGGAACCACCGTCGTATAAGCCCAGGTAGTTGAAATACACGGCCCTTTCCGCCACTAAGGGTCTCTCTCCCTGTATAAACGCGGACAGCTCCTTGCGGTTGAAAAGGTCGTCCACGTGGACCGTTCGCCGGCTCAAGGGGGGTATCTCGACGGGCACTTCCGCCGTCTCCCCGGTGGAGCAGTAGAGATTAACCGTGGCCCGCACCGTCTCTTGGCCCGGGTTGGCCAGGAGCAGGTACTCGTCGAAGCGGTCGGGGACGACGTTCACCATGGAACTCCGAAGGCCCAGGTAGAAGCGCATTCTTTCCCCACTGATCGTCTTGCTCCCCGCGGAGCCCACGAAGGTTGCCCTGCGCACCCGTCCGCTGTCCGTCCGGTCTGACAGGTCCATGTGGTAAAGGGTTCCCACGTACGAGTCGGCATGGGCATTGAGCATGGCTTCCATCTGCTCCTTGGTGTAAGTGACCGTCCACCGGGCGTAGGGGTTGGCCTGGTCTTGGGAGCAGAGACAGGGCACCCCTCGCAAGTAAGGAAGGGGCGAGCCGCCCCATACATCCTCGTTATCATCGGTGTGTCCGCCGCAGGAAGCCGAGTACTGGGTGTTGGCCACCTGGCCCCCGTACAGCACCACCTCACCGCGGGTGGCGTCCACCGCCTTCACCCAGCCAGAATCGCCTTCCTTGTCCTTTCCCTGGTAGTATTGGCAGCATACCTCGTCGCACAGGTCGTATCCCGAGGCGACGTGCTTGCCCATGTTCTTCACGGCATACGACCTGGCCGCCACCGCCTGGGCCTTCACCGCCTCCTGGGGCCAGGACCCGGGGACCTCTGCCACCCCCTTGAGATAAGTCTCGAAATCGCTGAACAGGATGGCCCTCAACCGGTAGCCGCCGCCGGAGGAGAAGAGGGAGAGTTTTAGCGGGTAGGTCGAGCTCAGGTGGCTCACCTTCCGGTTTTTATTCTGGGGCAGGCGCAGGGTTGCCGCATCGCCCGACCCCCTCACGCACAGCTGCAGGGAAGCGTTCCCGTAAACGCCCAGCTGGGAGCCATCCGGCTTGTAGACGGCGAACCTGCCGTTGGAGTCCGGCTTCACCGTCCAGACGCCGCTCCCCGAACCCGAGGAGTTCATAATCCCGCCCGGGATATCCCCGCCTTGTGAGAGATAAAGGGTGAAGGAACCGCTCACCGCCTCCAACTTCACCTCGTCCATCCCGTCCAGAAGCCCCACCCGCAACCACTGGGGGCATGAATAGGCCGAGACCTGGGTGTTCTGGAAATAGTAGGTGAGGATCTGGCGATAATCATGGCCCCTGGCGGCCATCGCCCTGGCCCCGTACTGGCACATCCCCACTCCATGTCCCCAACCTGATCCATCGAAACGGTAGTCATCCCCCGCAGCCAGGGTGGAAGGAGCGAGACGGGGAAGGGAAAACACGGGAAGCAATCCAAATGCCACGGGCAAAAGTGAGATCAAGATCAGAATCCTGGCGTGCCAGGCACAATGCCTCCGTCCCCTCGAGCCGCACTTTCCCCTTCGGAACCGGGCCGAGGAAGGGAAGTGATCGCCACCCGACCTCATGTCATAAGCCCCCTTCACCTATAACCCAGCCGATCTACCATTATCCCACTTCAATGCTTGCCCGGCCTTCGAAGTCTCTTCGACGAGCGAGGCCTACGCTGACCCATCTTCTCCTCACAGGCTCCCGGGGGACAATAAAAGGGGCGGAAGAACGCCACAAAGGCTCTCTATCCGGTTAAATCTCCACCCACTAGCCCGCTCCCGGTAGCTCGTCTCCCCCTTCCCGCTTGATATCTTCCCACAAGCGGTCCATCTCCTGCAAAGAGAGCTCTTCCAGTTTAAGACCCCTCTCCTTGCAAAGCCGTTCCATCCGGCGGAATCTCCCGGCGAACTTCCCCGCAGCTCTCTTCAGGGCCACCTCCGGGTCCACCCTCAGGTGTCGGCTGATGTTGACCAGGGTGAAAAGCAGGTCTCCTATCTCCTCCTCGTGGCCTGAATGCTCGCCCTCGAGGGCGGCGGCCAACTCCTCCACCTCCTCCCGGAGCTTGGGCAGGATCTCTTCGCCCTTGCCCCAGTCGAATCCCACCCGGGCCGCCCGGGACTGGACTTTAAAGGCGTAGAGAAGGGCCGGGAGTCCCGGGGAGATCCCGTCCATGAGGGAGTCTTCTCCCTTCTCCTCCGCCTTGATCTTCTCCCACCTGGCCAGCACTTCCTCGGGGGTCTTCACCTTATCCCTTCCGAAGACGTGGGGATGGCGTCGTACCAGCTTCTCCACGATCCCCCGGGTGACGTCATCGATATTGAAAAAACCTTCCTCCGACCCTAACTGGGCATGCAGGACCACCTGCAAAAGCAGGTCCCCGAGCTCCTCGCAGAGGTGTTCCATATCCCCCCGGGATATGGCCTCCACCGCCTCGTGGGCTTCTTCCACCATGTGGCGGGCCAGGGATTGGTGGGTCTGCTTACGGTCCCACGGACATCCGTCGGGCGCCCTCAACCTGGCCACCACTTCCACCAAGCGCCTGAAGTCGTATACCTCCTCGCCGTCCAGCGCGGGGACGAACAGGCTCACGAGATGGTGGAACCTTTCGGTACGGTCCAGGTCCTCCAGCGTGGTCCACTCGACCCTCTCCCGTCCCTCCCGGTCGCCGGAGACCACCGCCACCGGATGCTCGGGCGGATATCTGTCCAGCAGCACCGTCTTCACCTCTGATGCGAGAATCCTGTCCTCCACCTGGCAGATCACGAGGGCCACGCGGGGATCAAGACCCATGGCGCCGGTCTCCACCACCGATCCGGCCTCCACTAGGACCATGCCCTCCACCGGATCCCACCTCAGGGCGGCGAACATGGCGTCCAGAAAACTCGCCGCCGGGTGTATCACCACGTCTACGTCCTCCTTCAGGAGAAGCTGCACCGATCTCTCCGCCAGCGCCGGGTTGCTGCGGCCCGAGAAGACCATCAGCCGCTTGCGCGGCGTGGTCACGCAGCAGGAGGTGTCGGCCACGTCGTCCCCTTCCCTGTCACGCCAGTGGGCCGGGACTCGATT
>JBBFMI010000029.1:0-13746 GCA_037478635.1 Candidatus Geothermincolales bacterium
GTGAGGGCAACCGCGCGCGTTTCCGGTGTCTCCCACGTAGCCTATCACCTCTCCCGCGCTCACCCTTCCCGAGGCGCCGTAGCTTTGTAGGTGCATATAGTAATAAAGATGGCCGTTGTCGCCGTAGAGGAAGACGTAGAGCCCGGCGTTTCCTCCCCTGCGCTGCACCACCGTGCCGCTGGTGATGGCCACGCAGGGGGTGCCGTAGTCGGCCATGATATCGCAGCCCTTATGCGTGCGCCCCACCGAGCGCGGCGCCCCCCAGTCGTTTACGTAGCTGTGCGGACCCGCGACCGGGAAGTAGAGGCCGTTCACCGGCCCCACGCTCACCGACCGGCCACCGGCGAATGACGCGTAACGGGAACTGAGGAGCGAGGCGATGTCGGAGCTTATCCCGGCCAGGATGGCCTTCTGCTCGTTGAGCTTCGACTGTACCGCCTCCCTTTTCCTGGCAAGGGATTCCATGCTCTTCCTCTGGGCTTCCAGGCTGGACATCAGCCTGCCCTTCTTTTCCCTTATCTTTCCAGCCAGTTCCCTGACGTTGGCGATTATCTCCGCGTCGTGGCTTCCTATGCGGCTCATGTACTGGAAGGAGTTCAGGAAGGTGTCGAAGTCGCCGCATTCGAGGAACAGTTCCAGGGTGGTGGCATATCCCTGCTTATACATGGTCCTCACCCGGTCCGCCAGGATGCCCTGCCACCTCTCGAACTCGGCTTCCTGTCTTTTCAGCTCGGCCTCGTTCCTGGCGATGTCCTGTTCGAGGACGGCCACCTGAGACTGCAGGCGGTTGATCTCAGCGGTGAGCGCGTTCAGCTCTCCCTGGAGGGAGGCCAGCCTGCGTTCCACCTCCCTGGCTTTTTCCTTTTTCTCGGAAATCTGGTCCGCCACACCCGGGAAACAGGAGATAGCCACGAGAAAGGTGGCCATCAGAAAGGCCGTGACCGACGTCACAAGGTGGTTTGCTTTTCCAGCCGCTTCCTTGTCCATCTCCAAGCCAGGTTTTCGAGGTTTCAAGCGCCTATCACGCCTTTACAGCAATTCTAATATCCGGTTCCAGAAGTTTCAAACCCGCAGGAAAGGGCGGGGATCTATCGCCAGAGGTATCCAGGAGTGGCCAGGGATCGACGGGGGCATCCCCAAGGGATCGTCGTGAACAAGCGTCTTTTCACTTGCTGTCATTATCTGGCAGATCCTCTTTGTTCGGCGCGGGGTCTGTCCCCTGGAGGATTCCCGTAACCCCGGAAAAGCCCAGTTCCAGGACGCGGGGCCTCCCGCACAGGTCCTCGTGGACCCTCACGTGGGAATACCCCAGCTCCCGGGCGGCGTGCTTTAGCTCCTCTCCCTGGTCCTCGCCCATCTCCATGAGCAGGAACCCGCCAGGGGCCAGCCATTCCGGGGCCTGCTCCATCAGCCTGAGGTGGACCTCCATGCCCGACGGGCCGGCCACCAGGGATACGCGGGGTTCGTGTTCCCTAACCTCCTCGGGAAGGCAAGGGTAATCCCTCTCGCTCACGTAGGGAGGATTGGACACCACCAGGTCGCAGCGGCCCTTCATCCCCGGGGGGAGGGGAGAGAGGAGGTCGCCAAGGTGAAAAGAAATCAATCCCTCAAGACCTGCCAGGGAGGCGTTGAGCCTGGCCACCTGCAGCGCATCCTCGCTTATGTCGGTGGCGTAAACCTGGGATTGGGGACATTCCCTGCATATGGAAAGGGCTATGCACCCCGAGCCGGTTCCCACGTCCACCACCACCGGGTGCCTCCCCCTCATGGCCCGCAGCAGCTCGAGGGCCCTCTCCACCAGCACCTCGGTCTCGGGGCGGGGAATTAACACCCTCCGATCGACCACCAGCTCCAGGTAACGGAAACCCTTTCGTCCCACTATGTACTGGAGCGGCTCCCTGAAACCTCTCCTGCGCACCAGCTCGCCGAAGAGGACCAGCCTGTCCGGGGGGATCTCGGCCTCCGGGCGAGCGTAGAGTTCGACCCTGCTCTTTCCGGTAACGTGCGCGAGGAGGAGCTCGGCGTTGAGGCGGGGGTGAAGGACCCCCCGCTCCTCCAGGTAGCGCGAGGCCCACTCTATCGATCGGGGAACGGGAAGGCGGGTCGCCTCACCCATCGCTTTCCCCCTCGCCCCTGCCCAGCTCCTTGAGCTTCTCCGCCCTGTCAGCGGCGGCCAGCGCCTCGATGATCTCGTCGAGGTCCCCGTCCAGGATGTCCTCCAGCCGGTACAGGGTGAGCCCGATCCGATGGTCGGTGACCCTCCCCTGGGGGAAGTTGTAGGTCCGTATCCGCTCGGACCTATCCCCCGTTCCCACCTGGGCCCTCCGCTCCTCCGCCTGTTCCCGCTGGATACGCTCCTGCTCCATCCGGAGGAGCCTGGCCCGGAGGATGCGCATGGCCTTTTCCCTGTTCTGGAGCTGGGATTTCTCGTCCTGGCAGGAGACCACGATGCCGGTGGGAAGGTGGGTGATGCGCACCGCCGAGTCGGTGGTGTTGACCGACTGGCCCCCTGGCCCGGTGGAACGGAAAACGTCGATCCTTATGTCGGAAGGGTCTATCTCCACCTCCACCTCTTCCGCCTCGGGCAGGACCGCCACGGTGGCGGTGGAGGTGTGGATCCTTCCGCCAGACTCGGTGACCGGCACCCTCTGGACGCGGTGCACTCCCGACTCGTACTTGAGCCTGCTGTAGGCGCCCCGCCCCCGCACGGAGAATATGACCTCCTTGAACCCTCCCAGCTCCGAGGGGCTGGAGGACAGGGGCTCGGTCTTCCAGCCCTGCCGGTCGGCATAGCGCTGGTACATGCGGTAAAGGTCTCCGGCGAAGAGGCCGGCCTCCTCGCCCCCCGCTCCCGCCCTTATCTCCATGATCACGTCCTTTTCGTCCCGGGGATCCTTGGGGAGCAAGAGCAACTTCAGTTTCTGCTCGAGCTCCTCTCCCCTCCTCTCGGCCTCCTCCAGGGATTCCCTCAGGAAGTCCTGCATCTCGGGGTCGGCCTCTCCCCGGAGGAGTTCCCTGGCCTCCTCCGCCTCCCTCTTCGCCTTCCGGTATTCCCGCAGGCACTCCACGATCTCCGATAGCTCGGCGTGGGTGCGGGCGAGCTCGGCGTACCTCTTGCGGTCGGCCATGGCCTGGGGATCGGACAGCCTTTCCTCCAGGTCCCGGTAAGTCTCCTCGATCTCCCTCAACTTATCCGCGAAGCCCATCCTCCGTGCCTCCGGTCAAGAGCTCTCCGGTCATTCGTCCGCCGTCCTCGGAACCCTCGCGTCCCTCGCCCTCGCTGCCAAGAAGGGATTTCAGGGCGGCCAGGGCCACCTCCACCTCCTCCCGGCCCGGCCTGCGGGTGGTGAGCCGTTGCAGGGCTAAGCCCGGGGCGGCCAGGGCCCTCCAGAAGGGGCTTTCCCTCCGGCGGTCCGCCGCCTTAATTATCTCATAGCTCATCCCCGCCAGAAGCGGGATCAGCGCCACCCTCTCCAGCACCCGCAGCCACAGCGCCGGCCTTCCCAAAAGGGAATAGACCACCACGGTCAGGAACACCAAGAGGAGGAGGAAGGAGGTGCCGCACCTGAGGTGGTCCGTGCCCTGCTTCAGGGCATGCTCTGCCTCCAGGGGAAGCCCCTTCTCCAGCAGGTGGATGCTCTGGTGTTCCGCGCCGTGATAACGGAGGATCCGTCGCATCTCCCCGGAAAGGGAGATGGCGACCAGGTACGCCACGAAGACCGCCAACCGCACCGCCCCCTCCACCAGGTTGAAGAGGAAGGTGGATGTCTCCCGGCTTACCAGGTGGGAAGCTATCCAGGTGGGAAGGAATACGAAGAGGCCCACCACCAGCGCCACCGCAAGAACGACCGTGATCGCCCTTCCGATGCCTCCCATCTCGCCCTCCCCCTCCAGGGCCAGATCGGCGGAAAGGGTCAGGGCTTTCCAGCCCAGCTTCAGGTTTTCCCAGAGCGCCGCGAGGCCTCTCAGGAGGGGCATACGCCAGGGCCGCTTATCCAGCAAGGAATCCAGGGGGTGCACTTCGACGTGGATGCTCCCATCGGGTCTGCGGACGGCCAAGGACCAGCGCTTCCTTCCCCTGAACATCACGCCCTCGATGACGGCCTGGCCGCCAATAGACGTTTCGTCCCCCCGGTTTCGAGGCGAAAATTTAAGGCCCTTTCGGGCCCTTCTCCCCTTCCGATCCATGGCGGGAATGAACGTCTCGGCAGGCTCAGCGGTCGGAGGTCACTCCTTCTCCTTCGCCTTTTTCCGCTGGGGCCTCGCCTTGCCGTACATGCGCTCGAACCTCTCCACCCTTCCACCGGTGTCCACCAGTTTCTGCCTGCCGGAGTAGAAGGGATGGCACTGGGCGCATATCTCCACCCTCAGCTCCGGCCTGGTGGACCGGGTCTTGAAGGTGTTCCCGCAGGAGCAGGTCACCGTGGCCTCAACGTAATCCGGATGGATACCCTTCTTCATAGCAGATTCCTCCTCCATCGTGATCACAACTTGCAAAGTATAGCACCCCGGAGCGCGGTTGCCCAGCTCCCTTACCCTGGACACCGGGGACTCCGCCCCACCACGGCAAACCCGGGACGGTAGGCGACGACGCCTGCGAGGGCGACCTGTTCCTCCTCCGGGTTCACGGTGCCATGTTCCAGCCCCCAGTGGGCCCGGGAAACGATCCCCCGCGCCTTCCAGGGGTTTCGCTCAAGAGATGGGAGAGCGGGCGATCTCCATGAGGAACTCCCGGTTGTCCTTGGTGCTCTTTATCTTGTCGATCAAGAGTTCTATGGCGGCGCTCGGGTCCAGGGCGTGGAGCACCCTCCTCAGCTTCCACACGATGGGCGCCTCCTCGGGCGAGAGGATGAGCTCCTCCTTCCTGGTCCCCGACTTCTCGATGTCAATGGCCGGGAATATCCTCTTGTCGGCCAACTTGCGGTCCAGGTGAAGCTCCATGTTGCCGGTGCCCTTGAACTCCTCGAAGATGACCTCGTCCATGCGGGAACCGGTGTCCACCAGGGCGGTCGCTATGATGGTGAGGCTCCCGCCCTCCTCTATGTTGCGGGCCGCGCCGAAGAAGCGCTTGGGCGGGTAGAGGGCGGTGGAATCCACGCCGCCGGATAGGATCCTCCCGCTGGTGGGAGTGGCCAGGTTGTAGGCGCGGGCCAGTCGGGTGATACTGTCCAGCAGTATGACCACGTCGTGGCCGTGTTCCACCAACCTCTTGGCCCTCTCCAGCACCAGCTCCGCCACCTGGATGTGGTTCTCGGAGGGCTGGTCGAAGGTGGAACTGATCACCTCGCCCTTCACCGACCTCTCCATGTCGGTGACCTCCTCGGGCCTCTCGTCCACCAGCAGGACGATGAGCTTGACCTCGGGGTTGTTGGTGGTGACGCTGTTGGCGATCTGCTTCAGGATGGTGGTCTTTCCGGCCTTGGGCGGGGAGACGATGAGGCCCCTCTGGCCCTTCCCGATGGGGGCTATGAGGTCGATTATCCTGGGGGCCACGTCCCCGTTCCTCGTCTCCAGCCTCAACCTCTCCGTGGGGAAGAGGGGGACCAGGGACTCGAACTGCTTCCTGGTCATGCACACTTCCGGGTCGTCGTCGTTGACCTTCTCGATCCGGAGGAGAGCGGAGTACTTCTCGTTGTCCTTGGGAGGACGGACCTGCCCGAGGATCTCGTCACCCCTCTTCAGCTTGAAACGCCTTATCTGGGACTGGGAGACGTAGATATCCTCCTCGCTCGGGAGATAACCGTTGGTGCGCAGAAAGCCGTATCCCTCCGGCAGGATATCGAGGATGCCCCGCCGCAGGAAAAGGCCCTCCTCCTCCGCCTTGCGGTTGAGGATGCACTCGATGAGTTCCTTCTTCCGAAGGGTGCTTATACCGGTTAGGCCCATCTCCCGGGCCATCTCCTGGAGTTCCACCAGGAGCATCGACTCGAGTTGGGACCTGTCCAGCGTCTTTTCCAAATCTCCACCTCCTCGACAAGAGTTTTTTATCTCGTCAGAACTTTCCCACCATGCCGGCGCCTTCGATTGCCGGCGCCTTCAAGCAAGCCGGGCCGCGCGATCACGCGCCCCGGCCCGCCTCCATGGCCCTTACCTTCTCGTAATCCTTCAGGAACCTCTCGATGCCCGCCTCGGTGAGGGGATGCTTCACCATCTGGACCATCACCTCGTAGGGCACGGTGGCGATGTCGGCGCCCGCCATCGCGGCCTGCACCACGTGCATGGGATGACGGATGCTGGCCGCGATTACCTGTGCCCCTATCCCGTAATTGCGGAAGACGGCCACGATGTCGCGCACCAGGGCCATCCCGTCGTTGCCTATGTCGTCCAGTCGTCCAACGAAGGGGCTTATGAAAGTGGCGCCGGCGGCCGCCGCCAGGAGCGCCTGGTTCACCGAAAAGACCAGGGTCACGTTGGTCTTGATCCCCTCGGCCGATAAGGCTTTCACCGCGGCCAGGCCCGCGGGGGTCACCGGAATCTTCACGTTGATCTTCGGATCGATGGAGGCGAGCTCGCGGGCCTCCCGGATCATCCCCTCGGTATCCAGGCTCAACACCTCGGCGCTCACCGGGCCGTCCACTATCGACACTATCTCCTCCAGGCAGTCCCTCATGCACCTTCCCTCCCGGGATACCAGGGTGGGATTGGTGGTCACGCCGGAGAGTATCCCCCAGGAGTTGATCTCCCTTATGTGTTCCACGTTCGCCGTGTCCAGGAAGAGCTTCATCCTCCACCTCCGTCCTCTATACCGACCAGGTCCCTGGTCATCTCCACCACCTGTGGCTTGTCCTTCCTGGCCATCTCGTAGGCGGTGTTGATGATGTAGTCCACGATCTCCGTCACAGCGTAGTCGAGGTCCACGCTGTCGATGATCTTCACCCCGGTGAGGCTCGCCAGGTGCACTATGTAATCCTGGATCTTCCTGATGTTCTCGAAATTCTCTATGTACCTGCGGAAGGGCCTGGTGCCCTGGGTCTCCACCTCCCGGATGAAGAAGTGGCTGCGATGTAGCTTTTCGTCCTTCACGGTTATCACGAGCGGGATGATGAAGGCGTCGGGGAACTGGTCCGGGGAGATGAAACCGGGGACTATGTGCGCTCCCTCCACGATGATGTGGGTCCCTTCCTTGAGGGCCCGGTTGATGATGGCCCTGACCCCCACCAGCACGTAAAGGGTCTGCTCCCGGAACCCGGCCACCACGGGGTCCACGTGGGGCGGAAGAGGGTGGATGAGGGCGGTGTGGGCCTCGAAGGAAGAGGTGTGGATGGTCGGCATGAGGGTGGGGGAGAAAAAGGCCCTCATGACCTCCCTTATGGCGTCGGTGGACACGATGCGCACTATGCTCAACCGGTTGGCCAGCATGGTGGATATGGTGGACTTCCCCACCCCGGTGGAACCCCCTATCAGGATCACCAGCGGCTTGCTGAGGCGGCTAACCGCGATGTACCGCAGGTAGTTTATGGCGTAATGCTTCCCCGCTCGCTCTTCCAGCACCTGGTAGATCAAGCGCTGAAGGTCGCCGGCGTGGATCTCGAACCTCCCCTCCTTCACCAGGAAATCCTCGATGTAGGTGGCCACGTTGTAGGCGGAACCGGGGGAAAGGCCCGAGGCCATGATAGCGTTGGCGGTCAACCCCTTGGAATAGGGCACCCGGTGGGATTCGTCGTCCAATATGGTTATCCTCTTCTTCTTCTCTTCCATGTCATCACCGCGGGGAATCATGGTGATGGCCCTTAGGCCTCAGCGGGAAAGCCCCGGATCCCCTTCCGATCGCCTCTCCAGGGCGAGCCGCCACATCCCGTCGAAGAACCCCTCCAGGTCGTCACCCGCCACGGGAACGGCACGGTTATGGAAGAAGACCACCTCGATCCCCTCTTGCCTGGCGAACCTGCCCACCACGTCCACCGCCGCCGCCTTCAGCTCGGTGAGGATCACGTCCGCTCCCCGCGCCCTCGCCAGGTCGGCGGCGAGCTCCTTCCTCCGGGAGAGGTTGTGGCTCAACCCGATTACCTCACAACCCTCGGCCTCCTCCAGGTGTTCCGCCAGGGTTCTTCCCGCCGCTTCCGGCGCAGTACACGTGACGAAGACTTTCCTGCCTCGGATGGATTTCAGGGGATAGGGCCGGAAAATCGTCCTTACAACCGGTACCTTTCCGTCGACCCTCTCAATCTCTTCCCGAAGATTGGAGATCTCGGACGCAGACGCGAACGGCTCCTCCGCCATTGTAATTACAACCCCATCCGAAATCAAGATACGGGAAAGCCCCAGAAAACCCGCGACCTCCCCGCGCTCCTGGGAGGCGCTGACCACGCATATCCGCACGTCGGTGCGCACCGGCGGAAGGCTCGAGCCGCTTCCCTCCATGATGACGCCATCCACCTCCAGGCTATCCGCCAGCCTGGCCCCCTCCACGCAGTTCTCCACGAAGGTCATGCCCGCCATCCCCCCGCCGCAGCGCCGGCAGCCCACGGACAGGACTCCCGAGATCAAGGCGTCCTCGTAATGGTCGGAGGCCGCATGCAGGCCCCTTTCCGCCTCCCCGAGCAGGAAATCGAAATCCACCCGGCGTTCAGCCAGCAGGTAGGGCTCCGGCGGTCCTCCCCTCCCCATGGCCACCACCGCCACCTTGACCCCCCTGTCCCTCAGGTGCGCGGCCAGCTCCGCCGAGATGGCCGTCTTGCCGCAGCGCTTACCGGTCCCGATCACCGCCAGGGACGGGTGGGTCAGGACATCGGCGAACTCCACGGGTCGGAAGGTGAAGTCGGCTCCCTCGTACGGGACGCCCCTCGCCACCGCCCTGGCGGCGAGGGACATGCGGAGGGACTGGGTCATCACCGGAAGGTCGCTCAGGTCCACGACCACGTCCGGCTTCACCCGCTCCAGGGCCCCGAGGAAATCCCTTTCAGGATCATCGGGGTAGATGGTCTGGGCCCCCGGGAAAGCCACCTCCTCCCGGTCCTTCAACTTCTCCGTCCCTCCCAGGAAATAAAGGGCCACGGGAACCCAGCCCCTCTCCCGGGCGAGGATCTCCACCGAATCCATCACGGTGGAGGGATGGTGCTCCCCGTCCACGAGGAACAACGCCCTCAAGGTCCTTTCAGCCTCCTTTTTCCGCTCCACTCCCTATCGCTTCTTAAGATATCTGCCGGTCACGCCCAAAAGACTTCCTTCGCTCCCACGGGACATACTCCCGCCCCCGATATCCGCCACGGGATTGAAAAATTCCCGACAACCCTGGACTCACGCTACCGTCCCGATCCCACCACGATGGCGGTCATCAACGCTGCCCTAAGTCCGGTTCCCGCTTCCCTCGCGGTTCCCCTGTGCTGACTGGCCGGCGGCTGCAATCACGCGCCCCGCCAGAAGATCCCGTTCCTCCCCTTGCGGGTTATATCCCCGAGATCCGATCCGGGACCACGGCAGGTTCTTCCGATTTCATCGGACCTGACCCGTGAGACCAGGAAAAAGGGATAGCTCCACGAATAACCCCGATGTCAATCCTTCTCCAGGGGCGCGATATCGGTCTGTATTATCTCCCTCAAAACCCCCGAGAGGGCCCTCTGGGCCTCCCTCACCCCCACCCCGAACCTGGCGATGACGTCTTGGCCCCCGAAAGGATACTTGCGGAATATGGTAACCTCTTCCTCCTGGATGTGGATGATATTGTAACAGGGCTTGGTGTTGCCGCGCAGCCGCAAAGAGGAGACGGTCCCCGCGTTGACCACGTACATGTCCTCGAGCCTCCAGACGTAAGGCACGTGCTTGTGGCCGGTGAGGACCAGGTCCACGCCGGTATAGTACAGGATCTCCAGGATGTCTCCCGCGTCGAATACTATGTTGCGCTCCCGCCCGGTCCCGGGAACCGGCAGCAGGTGGTGGTGCAGGGCGAATATCTTGAAATCTTCCACCGACTGGAAGTTCTCCACGATCCAGCCGTATCGCTCCCTCCCTATCTTCCCCGAATCCAGGTCGGGCTCGGTGGAATCCACCGCCACGATGCAGATCCCGTGATACCGCAGGGTGGTGAAAAGCGAGCCGAAGAGCTCCTGGAAGTGAAGGTAACCCACGTTGCGGGAATCGTGGTTCCCCGGGACCACTATCACCCTCTCGCACTCCAGGTCGTCCAGGTAGGCCTTGGCGGTGAGGTATTCCTGGCGGAAACCCTCGTTGGTGAGGTCGCCGGTGACCACCACCACGTCGGGCTCGAGCTCGTTCAGCTCCTGGATCGTCCGGTTCATGAGGTTGGAGACGAAATGGTAGGAGCCGATGTGGAAATCGGAGATGTGCGCCACGACGATGGGCGATTTGGTCAGGGGATAACGTCTAAGGGCCATGATCCGTCCTCGGCATCTCGCTGGGTCCAAGCGGAGGCGCTTTCTCCCGGGCCACCTGGCCTCCAGCCGACCATGGGTACCGTCGCCCGTGCCTCGCGCCCCTGTGGTTTTAGTTTAACATATCGAAACCCCTCATCGATGGGCAAGATTTTCCTTGGCCTTTTCAACCACCAAAGCGTCCCCCAGGACGACAAGGCATCGAGAACGAGGGATTCGAATGCCGACCCACGGCGACCGTCGATGGGGAAAAATAAAACACGTGGACACCATAGCAGGCATAACCAAGGCCAAAACAGGTGTTTCTCCGTTCCCTCTCGTGAACGCGGTCGGCCAGGCCTCGGCCAGAGCTATTATCTACATGCTTTCATGACCCGACCGGGCCCTGGTCGGGCCGACCCCATGCTTCCAGTCGAGCCCACCCGGGCAGGCAATCGCGCGGCCGCTTTACTTGTAACATATATGCCGCCATGGAAAGCGGCTGACCCTTTACCATCATGTCCAATGATTTCCAGGCCCCGGCTGGCCGGTAAACTGCCTTTCGCCACGCGGCGCACGATTGCCAGGAGGTCACATGTTTTCCCCGGGCAAAAGGGATCCGCCTAAAGCGCGGTCGAACCCTTAACCAACATGTCCAACAATTTCCAGGCCTCGACCAGGCCGAGCCTGCCCCCTTTCGCCGATTCCTCGTCGAAGGCCCTCACGCCGTCGGGCTCTCCTTCCAGCCCGTAGAGAACGAAGGGCACCGGATCTCTGGTATGGGTCCGTACACGCAGGGGGGTGGGATGATCGGGCATGAGGAGGACGCGAAGATCGAACCCCTCCCTTTCCGCCCTTTCCAGTACCGTCCCCAGGACCAGGGAATCTATCCTTTCCAGCGCTTTTACCTTCTCCTCCCAGTTCCCCTCGTGCCCGGCCTCGTCCGGGGCCTCCACGTGCACGAAGACGAGGTCCTTTTCCTCCAGGCAGCGCACGGCGTACTCGCCCTTCGCACGGTAGTCCGTGTCGTAATAGCCGGTGGCGCCCGGCACCTCCACCACTTCCATCCCGGCGTGCACTCCCAGTCCCTTGATGAGGTCCACCGCCGTGATCACTGCCCCCGAGACGCCGTACCTCTCCTTCAGGCCGGGGAGGCGGGGCGGCCTTCCCTGGCCCCAGGGCCATATCCCGTTGGCGGGCCGCTTGCCGGCCTTCCTCCTCTCCCGGTTGACGGGATGGCCCTCCAGCACCCCGCGGGCCCTCTCCATCAGGTCCCGGAGGAACTCGGCTCCCCTTCCCGTAGGCAGTACATCCTCCAGCAGGCTCCCCACCACGTCGTGGGGTGGAAAGCACCGGGCCTCGAGGAACTCCAGGCCCCTCAGGACCAGGAGGTGCCGGTAGCCCACGCCGGCATGGAAGGCCACGCCATCTCCGCCCAGCCTCTCCTGCAGGGTGGCGACGAGCTCTTTCGCCTCCCGCGTGGACACGTGGCCGGCGCTGTAATCCTCCAGCCTGTCCCCGGAGACAGTCACCAGGTTGCAGCGGAAGGCGACCTCGTCGTCTTCGAGCTCCACGCCCATGCTCGCCGCCTCGAGCGGTCCCCTCCCGCTGTAGTAAAGGCGGGGGTCGTAACCCAGTATGGAAAAGTTTGCCACATCGCTGCCGGCGGGCAGGCCCTCGGGGAGGGTCACCGCCATCCCGCACACCCCGGCCTCCGCCAGTGCGTCCATGTTCGGGGTGCTGGCTGCCCGCAGGGGGGTGAGCCCCCCGCGCTCGGGCTCCGGGTAGTCCGCCGCCCCATCGGGCACCAGGACCAAGAACCTCAACGGCCCGCTCAAAGCCCCATCGCCTCCAGGACCTTCTCCTTCTCGGGCGGAACGACCACCGGCTCCCCCGCCTGCCTGACCGCCAGGTCGGGGTCCTTGAGCCCGTGGCCGGTGAGGATGCACACCACCAGGGACCCCCTGGGCACGTCGCCCCGGCGGGCGGCCTTGTAAAGTCCTGCCACCGAGGCGGCCGACGCCGGCTCCACGAAGATGCCCTCCTCCGAGGCAAGAAGCCGGTAAGCGGCGAGTATCTCCTCGTCGGACACCATGTCGATGAGCCCGCCAGAATCCCTGGCGGCCTCCACCGCCCCCTTCCAGCTGGCGGGGTTGCCTATCCGTATGGCGGTGGCCACCGTCTCCGGCCTCTCCACGGGATGCCCCCTCACGATGGGGGCCGCCCCCTCCGCCTGCCATCCCATCATGCGGGGCAGCGATTCGACCTTGCCCGCCTCGCGGTACTCGCGGTATCCCTTCCAGTAGGCGGTGATATTTCCAGCGTTCCCCACTGGTATGAAATGGTAATCCGGCGCCCGGCCCAACGCGTCGCATATCTCGAAAGCCCCCGTCTTCTGGCCCTCGATCCGGTGGGGGTTTAGGGAGTTCACCAGCACTATGGGGTACTCCGAGGAGATCTCGCGGACCAGGCCCAAGGCCTGGTCGAAATTGCCCTCCACCGCAAGGACCCTGGCGCCGTGCATGAGGGCCTGGGCCAGCTTGCCCAGGGCTATCGCCCCCTTCGGGATGAGCACCACGCAGGTGATGCCCGCCCGCGCCGCGTAAGCCGCGGCGGAAGCGCTGGTGTTGCCGGTGGAGGCGCAGATGACCGCCTTCGCCCCCTCCTCCGCGGCCTTGCTCACCGCCACGGTCATCCCCCGGTCTTTGAAAGAGCCGGTGGGGTTCAGGCCCTCGCACTTGAGGTAGACCTCCAGGCCCAGTTCCCTGCTGATCTTCTCGGCGCGCACCAGGGGGGTGTTCCCCTCCAGGAGGGTTATGACCGGCGTGGCTTCGCTCACCGGCAGGAACTCCCGGTACGCGTGGATGACTCCCCTCCACTCCGCCTTTTTCATCATTACCTCCTCGCCGGCGTCCTCTTTTCCGGAAGACCGGCCTCCTCGCCTGGCCCGGACCGGTAAGGGGCCGGGTCGCCGGAGCCGGATCAGTCGTCCCCGTCCCCTTCTACCCTTATGAGGCTCACGATACGCTCCACCACGTCCAACCGCTCGAGGCCCCGTACCGTCTCTCGCATCCTCCCTTCCTTGACCCTGTGGGTCACCAGCACAATCCTCGCCTCCTCCCCCGTTCCGTGCTGGATGACCGACTTTATGCTTACCATGTTCTGCCCGAACACTCCCGCTATCTTGGCCAGGACCCCGGGGCGGTCGGGCACGTCGAAGATCATGAAGTAGCGGGACTCGATCTCCTCCATGGGCTTTATCGGCCTATCTCGGAAACAGGTGCACCCCACCATGCGACCGCCCGCCAACACGTTCCGGGCGATGGTGACCACGTCCCCCACCACCGCGCTCGCCGCGGGAAGGCTCCCCGCCCCCTTCCCGTAGAACATGAGCTCTCCCGCGGCATCCCCGCTCACGAAGATGGCGTTGTTCTCCTCC
>JBBFMI010000030.1:0-13557 GCA_037478635.1 Candidatus Geothermincolales bacterium
GGTTTGCGAGGAGCCCCCGGGGGAGGAGGCGGAGGAGGCCGGCCCGAGGGAGGAGGATCGGGAAAGGAGCTGGTTTGCGCGCCTGAGGAAGGGTCTTTCCCGCAGCAGGCTCACTTTCTTCCAGCCCCTAAGCCGGATATTGGCGACCCGCCGATTCGACGACGAGTTCTGGGAGGAAGTGGAAAACATACTCATCGGGGCAGATGTGGGCTACGAGATGACCCTCGAGTTGGTGGACAGGGTCCGCAGAAGGATGGGCGAGGAGGGCGCAAGGGAGCCGGAAGAGGTGATGGCCCTCTTCAAGGACGAGGTTGCCAGGGCCCTCGAGGTGGGACCGAACGAACTGAACCTTTCCGATGAGGGGGTGAGCGTGATCATGGTGGTGGGCGTGAACGGGACCGGCAAGACCACCACCATCGCCAAGCTCGGGCACAGGCTGCGCCTCGAGGGCAGAAGGGTCATCTTCGCCGCCGGGGATACCTTCCGGGCGGCGGGGATAGAGCAACTGGAGGTGTGGGGGCAGAGGATAGGCGTTCACACGGTAAAGCACCGCCAGGGGGCGGATGCGGCCGCCGTGGTGCACGACGCGGTGGAGGCGGCAAGGGCAAGGGACATGGACGTCGTGATCGTCGACACCGCCGGCAGGTTGCACACCAAGGCCAACCTCATGGAGGAACTCAAGAAGATAAAGAGGGTGGCCAGCCGCTCGGCGCCGGTTACCGAGACCTTGCTCGTCATCGACGCGACCACCGGTCAGAACGGGCTCATCCAGGCCAAGCAGTTCCGGGAGGCGGTGGAGGTCACCGGCCTGGTGCTCACGAAGCTCGACGGGACGGCCAAAGGGGGGATCGTGGTGGCCATAGCCCACGAGTTGGGCATCCCCATCAAGTTCATCGGCGTGGGGGAAGACCTGGACGACCTTCACCCCTTCGACCCCAGGGAATTCGCGGAGGCCCTGTTTTCGTAAAAGCATGGCGGGGCCCTGGCCCGATACCCCATCCCGCAGGCGTCTTTGATCGCCAGACCATACGGCGCTACCGGGACATACTCTTTCCAGGCTCCGTGCGTTGGCGGGGCCTACGCCTTGAATGACAAGGGCTCCATGGAGATCGCCGTCACGATGGGTCACGCCGATCCCTTCCCGTTGGTTGATCCTCGCCATCGGTTTTCTTTCCGGACGGAAAAATCACCCTCTTGCCCTCTTAAAGCCAAACCCTCGATTTACTGAACAAAGCTAAATTTGCCGATTATCTTAAAAGAGGGAATGGAGCCGGGTCTTTCGATCGACGGACATGTTCGGACTGGAGGAAGGCGAAGCCGATCTGGGGATGGATCCCGGGGATAAGAAACGCCCCCGAGCCCAGGCGTTCCTGGACTTCCTCTCCGCCCGCATCGAGGGAGATGAAGAGGCAGCGGGGGCGCTAAAGGCCCTCGAGAGAGAGCTTTCGAGGCTCGCGGAACTGGAGGACGTATTATCCAGGAAGAACCGGGACCTGGAGGATTTCGCCCGCCTCGTGGTCCACGACATAAAAGGCGGCCTGGCGGCGGTGGAGGGGTTCTCCAGGCTCGCCCTGGATGCCTGCCGCAACGGCGACCGGGAGATGACCGAGGAGTGCATATCTCATGCGTTGCAGGCCGCCCGGAGGTTGGACGATCTGGTGGAAAACCTCTACGGGGCGGGAAGGGCCGGCTTCAGGGAAACCGCTCCCGAGGAGGTGGACCTGGGGCTCGTTACGCAGGATATCTACCGCGAACTGGTGGCGGCCCATGGACGGGCGATGGAGCTGGTGTTGACGGAACTGCCGAGGGTCAGGTGTGAACCCTTCAAGATTCGCCTGGTCATGGGCAACCTCCTGAGCAACGCCTTCCGCTTCCGGGATGGGGGAAAAGAGAGGTGTTGGGTGAGGGTGAGCGCCTCCGAGGAAGGAGGATGGGTAACGGTCAAGGTGGAAGACAACGGCATCGGTTTCCCGGAAGAAAGGGCGGAATCCCTATTCCGCCCCTTCTTCCGACTGGACGAGGAAAGGGGAGGCTACGGCTTGGGGCTACTCTCGGTCAGGCGGGCCGTGGAATCGTGGGGAGGACGGGTCTGGGCTGAGGGGAGACCTGGCGTGGGAAGCACGTTCTACTTCACCGTCCCAGCGGCCTGAAGTACTAATCCCGCGGCTGTTCCTGCAATTTTCCTCCGGCGTCGGTCCACGATTTTCTCCGCCCAGGTTAAAGGCCTTGGAGGCAATGGAATAGGGCCATCGAGAAACCTGGTCTTCGCAGGGATTTGGCCTGGTGGGTTGTAAACCTTCCCGTTGAATAGGGAAAATCTCGGGGCTTGGCGTGGTTTGAATCGCCGTCGCCTGCCCGTTGAGGATGCTGTATCGTCTCGGTAGGCACTTGCCAGATTGAAAAGGCTGGGAGACCACCCTTTCATCCTGACAAAACAAGGAAGCTCGACAGGAGGACCGCTTTGACTTCAAGGCGCTTTTTGTATAACTTAAATTGTTTAGTGACCGGAAAGAGTAACAACGGCATGCCAGCGTGGAAGGCTTGCCTTAGACCCGGGCAGACCCTGGAAATAGACGTTTGCTCGACGAGGGACTGGAAATGTTCGAGAGCCTCAGCGAAAGGCTACAGGACATCTTCAGGAGGCTGAAGGGCCACGGGAGGTTGTCCGAGAAGCAGGTGGACCAGGTGATGAGGGAGATACGCCTGGCCCTCCTGGAGGCGGACGTCAACTTCCGGGTGGTAAAGGATTTCGTCGCCCGGGTAAGGGAAAGGGCGGTGGGCCAGGAAGTCCTGAAATCCCTGACCCCTGCCCAGCAGGTGATAAAGATCGTCCACGAGGAACTGGTCGATCTCCTGGGCGAGTCCAGGCAGGGGGTTAATTTTGCCGGACGCCCGCCTCACGTGATCATGCTGGTGGGTCTCCAGGGATCGGGCAAGACCACCACCGCGGCCAAGCTGGCCTTGCACCTCCGGCGTCAGGGACGCCATCCCCTCCTGGTGGCGGCGGACATATACCGCCCCGCGGCCGTTGACCAGCTGTTCAAGCTGGGCGATCAGGCCGGGATAGAGGTCTTCTCCCTCGGTGGCGTGGCGCCCGAGGATATCGTGGCAGAGGCGGTGAAGAAGGCCGAGAAGGAAGGCCTTGACACGCTGGTGGTGGATACCGCTGGGCGCCTCCACGTGGACGAGGAGATGATGGAAGAGCTGGTGAGGATAAAGAAAAAGACGCCTCCCACCGAGACCCTCCTGGTAGTGGACGCCATGACCGGCCAGGACGCGGTGAACGTCGCCCAGGCCTTCCTGGATAAGGTCGGCTTCGACGGCATCGTCCTGACCAAGTTGGACGGCGACGCCCGGGGGGGTGCCGCCCTGTCCATCAGGGCCGTCACTGGGAAGCCGGTCAAGTTCGCCAGCGTGGGAGAGAAGCTGGCCGATTTTGAGCCTTTCTACCCCGACCGCATGGCATCCCGCATCCTCGGCATGGG
This sequence comes from Candidatus Geothermincolales bacterium, assembly GCA_037478635.1. GTDB lineage: Bacteria > Actinomycetota > Geothermincolia > Geothermincolales > RBG-13-55-18 > JACVJK01. The sequence goes on from JBBFMI010000030.1 coordinate 3,486, forward strand.
CGACGTCATGACGCTCATCGAGAAAGCCCAGGCGGCCTACGACGAGGAGAAAGCCCGGGAGTTGGAGAGAAAGCTCCGGCGGCAGGAGTTCACCCTGGAGGATTTCCTGGACCAGCTCCGGCAACTGCGGAAAATGGGGACCCTGGAACAGATCCTCTCCATGATCCCCGGGCTGCCTGCCTCGCGCCTCAAGGGCCTCAAGCTCGACGAGAGCCAGCTGAAGAAAGCCGAGGCCATCATACAGTCGATGACTCCCGAAGAGAGGATGAAGCCCCAGATCATCGGGGCGAGCCGCAAGCAGAGAATAGCCAAGGGCAGTGGAACCACTACCCAGGACGTGAACCGCCTCCTGCAGCAGTTCCAGCAGATGCAGAGGCTGGTGAAACAGTTCGGGAAGATGTCTCCCCGCAAGATGGGGCAGATGTTCCCTTTCCAGCTATAATGGGGTGATCCATGGGAAAACGGGATGAGTCGTGGAGACTTGGCAGGCCCAGGTTCTCGAGGTAACGGGAAAGGAGTGCATGCGTATTGGTAAAGATCCGGTTGATGAGGATGGGAGCCAAGAAGAAGCCTTTCTACCGGGTGGTGGTGGCCGATAGCAGGAGCCCCCGGGACGGGAGGTTCATCGAGGTGCTGGGCAGGTACGATCCCCGCACCGAGCCTTCGTTGATCGAGTTGGACGAGGAGAAGACCCTTCTGTGGCTCCGTCGGGGCGCTCAACCCACTGACCCGGTGAGGAAACTGATGGAGATCCGGGGCATATGGCAGAAGTTCATGGCGGAAAAGGTCAAGGAGGGCAAGAGTGCAGATTAACGCGCCGGAGGGGACCGGCCCGGTGGAGCTCGTCAGGTACCTGGCGGGTTCCCTGGTGGACTGTCCGGACAAGATGGAGTTGAGTTCCTTCGAGGAAGATGGGACCGTTTTCATAAAGTTGAGGTTGGACCCCTCCGACATGGGAAGGATCATAGGAAAGGGCGGGCGGATGGCCCAAGCTTTGCGGACCCTGGTCAGGGCCTCTGCGCAGAAGTTGGGCAAGCGGGCGGTCCTCGAGATTTCCGAGAATGGGTGATGCCCGGGCGGTTTTCCCTCCGTGACCTGGTGGTCGCCGGAAAGGTCATCAAGCCCCATGGCGTCCTGGGCTGGGTAAAAGTCCAGGTTTTGAGCAGCAACCCCGGGAGGTTCGCGGTGGGCAACTCGTTTATCCTGGAGGGAAGGGAGGCGACGGATAGGCTGGTGATCCAGCGGGTGAAGAGGACCTCCGGGGACGCCATATTGGTGAAGTTCGAGGGCATGGAGACCAGGGACCAGGCTGAGCTGATCCGCGGAAGAAGGCTTTTCATAACCCCCGACGAGGTGGGCGAGCCACCGCCGGGATGCTACTGGGAACACCAGATAGTGGGACTCGAGGTGATTACCACCGAGGGCCTGGGACTGGGGAAGGTCCGCGAGGTAATGGAGACCGGCGCCAACGACGTCCTCGTGGTGAGGCAAGGCAGCAAGGAAAGATTGATACCCATGATAGAGGATGTGGTCAAGGAGGTGGATCTCGAGAGGAAGGTACTGGTGATATTCCCCATGCCCGGGCTTTTAGAGGACTGACGCCATGCGCATCGACGTGTACACGATTTTTCCCGGGATCTTTCAATCCCCGCTCAGGGAAGGGCTCCTGGGTAAGGCCCTGGAGAAGGGGATCCTGGACATCAGGGTTCACGACATCCGGGAATATGCGCCGGGCAGGCACCGCCAGGTGGACGATTCCCCTTTCGGCGGCGGCCCCGGGATGGTGATGAAGCCGGAACCGATTTTCGAGGCAGTGCTGCAGTCCCTGGGTTATGGGTGGGACGAGATCGACCGCCTGAAGGAGGAGGTGAGGGTTGTTCTCCTCACCCCCCGGGGAAGGAAGCTGGAACAATCCCTGGTGAGGGAACTGGCAAGGGAGGATCATCTGGCGCTGATCTGCGGGAGGTACGAAGGGGTGGACGAGAGGGTGCTCGAGCACCTGTGCACCGACGCCCTTTCCATCGGCGACTACGTCCTCTCGGGAGGGGAGTTCGCTGCCCTGGTGGTGATAGACGCGGTGGCGAGGCTCGTGCCCGGCGTGGTGGGGAACCGGGAGTCCCTGGAGGAGGAGAGCTTCACCGGTGGCCTCCTCGAATACCCCCAGTACACGCGGCCGGCGGATTACCGGGGATGGAAGGTCCCGGAGGTGTTGCTTTCGGGGAATCACGCGGCCATCGCCGAATGGCGAAGGAAAAAGGCCCTGGAGTGGACGGAGAAGTATAGGCCCGATCTCCTCGGACGCGGGGGAGAAGCTCCCCTTTCCCAGGATGAGGGCAGAGTTTAGGAGGTGGGAAGATGCAGAAGACGGATATCGTGGAGAGCCAATACTTGAGGGATGATATCCCCGATTTCAGGCCAGGAGACACGGTGAAGGTGCACGTCCGGGTGGTGGAAGGAAACCGGGAGAGGATACAGGTCTTCCAGGGAGTGGTTATCTCCCGGCGGGGAAGCGGCACCAAGGAGACCTTCACCGTCCGCAAGGTGTCCTACGGCATCGGCGTGGAGAGGACCTTTCCCCTCCATTCTCCCCTGATATCCAAGATAGAGGTGGTGAGCAGGGGAAAGGTGCGCAGGGCAAAGCTTTATTACCTGCGCCAGCGTGTCGGCAAGGCGGCCAAGGTGAAGGAAAGAGGCCGTTTCTGAATCGAAGGCGCCTCCTTACCGTAGTAGGACCCGGGTCCAGAACCCATCATGCAGAGTCTTCGCTCGAGAGGGGATGGTCCGTTTCCACCGGAAAGCGCGGGTGGAGGGGTGGGGCGTGGCCCGGGGAAGGGGAGTTGGGCCTCCTTCCTCATGGAGATGGCCCTGCTCTTCTTCGTGGCCCTGGTGATCGCCCTTTTTCTCCAGGCTTATTTCGTCAAACCCTTCCTCATCCCGTCACCTTCCATGGAGCCTACCCTCCGGGAGGGGGACCGGGTTCTTGCCGACCGGATCACCTATCACTTCCGGAAACCGAGAAGGGGCGAGATAGTCGTTTTCCGTTATCCTCCCTCCGACCCTTCCAACTGGACCAAGGGAGGCAATTTCCTCACCAGGGCCATGGACCTGATGGCCGAGGTGCTCAACATCACCCACCAGGAGGGACACCCCCCGTTCATAAAGAGGGTGGTGGGCGTTGAGGGAGACCTGGTGGAACTCCGGGACGGCGTGCTCTACGTGAACGGGGAAGAGGCAGAGGTGGATTACCAGTACATAAAAGACGAGGATAACGGCAGCTGGACGGTGCCGCCCGGCTGCGTGATGGTGATGGGAGACAACCGCCCCAACTCCAACGACAGCCGTCGCTGGGGTTTCGTCCCCCATGGCGCGATAATCGGACGGGCGGTGCTGATATGGTGGCCTCCCGGGAGATGGTCGACCCTTTGAAAAGGTAGTCTTCCCAGAGACTGACAGGGGCTATGGGAGTATCCTACGGGTCTCGAGCAGGTTTTGCCCTGGAGAGGTGGGCGGCCAGAATGGGCCTGGGGCTGGTGGCCGGGGCGGACGAGGTAGGGCGGGGAGCGCTGGCCGGACCCCTGACGGCCGCGGCGGTCCTGTTCGAGGTGGAGTCCCTCCTGGATGACGAAGCCCTCTTGCGGGTACTGCGCGATTCCAAGAAGATGACCCCCATGGCCCGGGTGAATGCCGCCCGGGAGATCTTGAGAAAGGCCCTGGATTGGGCAGTGGTTTTCGTCCCGCCCTGGGAAGTGGACGAGAAGGGCATTCAATGGTGCAATCGGGAAGCGCTGGGAGAGGCCCTGCTCTCCCTCAGGCCCAGGCCAAGGATCTCGGTGGTGGATCACATCTCCCTGGGCGAGCATCCTTTGCCCCTGCTGGAGCTATCGAAGGCGGAGGACAAGAGCGCAGCTGTGGCTGCGGCCTCCATCCTGGCCAAGGTCTCGAGGGACGGGGTCATGATCAGCCTGTCCCTCCTGTACCCCGGATATGGATGGGAGAAGAACAAGGGATATGGCACCGAGGATCACCTGGAAGCCTTGCGCAGGAAGGGATGCACTCCTCTTCATCGATATTCTTATCGGGCGGTGGCCCAGCAGAGCCTTTGGTGAGGTCTTTGACCGGGGGAGGGTTAGGCGTGAGGACCAGTGCACGCGAGGTGGGAAGAGAAGGAGAGGATGTGGCCTGGAGGTATCTGAGCAAGAAAGGCTACACCCTGTTGGCGAGGAATTACAGGGTTCCCGGTGGGGAAGTGGACCTGGTGGTGGAGAAGGGAAGATCCCTGGTCTTCGTGGAGGTGAAGGCCAGGAACAAGGCTTCCGCCGACGAAGCGTTGGAGGCGGTGGACGAGAGGAAGAGGCAAAGGATGGCAAAGGCGGCCCGTTGCTTTCTTCAGGAGTATCGGGGCAGGGCCAGTGTTTTCCGGTTCGACGTGGTGGCGGTGGTGAAGGGAGAGGGGGCATACCGCGTGGTGCACTTGCCCGAGGCCTTCGAGCTGGAGGGATGAAAGTCCCATGAAAAGATGTCCGTACTGCGGTCGACTCAATACCTCCAGTGACCAGGTCTGCTACAACTGCGAGAACCCCCTGGGATACGCGGAAGGACCTCAGGACTTGCCGCCGGAAAATCCCCTGGACAGCCATGGACTACCCCTCTCCGAAGAGGCCGGTCTTCAAGGATCGAGGGTCAGGTCCAGCAGGGTCCTCAAGAGGCGGGAACCCACCTTGTTCCAGTTGGCTCTCTGGGGGCTTATCAGGAAGGTCTTTTTCCTCTTCCTTTCCCTGGGAGGGTTTTTCCTCATGGCGCTCCTCGCCATCAGGCTGACCTACGATAACTTCGCGGTGGCCATGGCGGTGGTGGGCATCTTTGCCTTCTGCGTTCTGCTATCCGTTTTCTTTCCCGATTGTTCCCTCTCCCGCAGGTACGGCAAGAGGGTGATGCTTTCCTCTTTGATATCCAACTCGTTCCTTTTGGCGCTGGCCTTTCCCCTCGTCCTCCTCTACCTTCACAGGAAGGGGTACATATCGGGCACGAGCTTTCTCTTCCTGCCCATGGCCATTGGAGCTGCCACTTTCCTGCTCATGGGCATGCTTCTCAGCTGGTGGTTCTCCCACCGTGACCGCGCTTAAGGGTCTACCGGGTGCAGGATAGCGCGCTGACTCCGCTTTTTCTTTCCGATCGCTCGAGAGTGCCTCGATCGGGTTGACCTCACCTGAACTCGACGAGAGCCCCGGGACTTTCACGGGATTCTGTCACTGTTGTTTATATTATATAAGTTGTATATCTTGTAGAAAGGAGGTAGAGATGTTCGCCAGGATAGGCAGCTGTACGCTCGTGGGAATGGAAGTGGTGGAAGTGGAGGTGGAGATCAACTCTACCCGGGGCCTTCCGGGCATACACCTGGTGGGGCTTCCAGACGGGGCCGTCAAGGAATCCTACAGGAGGATAAAGGCCGCCATAGCCAACTCGGAGTTGCCCTGGTGCAAGGCGATGCTGACCATCAATCTCGCCCCCGCGGATCTGCGCAAGGAGGGATCCAATTTCGACCTCCCCATAGCCCTGGGAATCCTCGCCGTTTCGGGATGCTATCCTCCCGAGGCCGTGTCGGGGAAGTGCGTGGTGGGGGAGCTCTCCCTGGACGGGAAAGTCAGGGGGGTCAGGGGCGCACTGGCCATGGCCCTTTGGGCCCGGAGAACCGGCAAGGAAGAGATCATTCTCCCCTTGGAGAATGCAGAAGAAGCCTCACTGGTCAAGGGCCTGCGGGTGGTGGGCGTTTCCAGCTTGAGGGAGGCGGTGGATTATCTGCTGGAGGGAAAGTTGCCTGGATGCACCGTTCCCAGGAAGACGGAAGCCAGTTTTCCCGCCAGGAATCTATGCCTGTCGCAGGTCAAAGGACAGGCCATGGCCAAGAGGGCCCTGGAGGTGGCGGCTGCAGGTTTCCACAATCTGCTCTTGGTCGGTCCACCGGGTTCCGGAAAATCAATGCTTGCGGAACGACTGCCCACCATTCTCCCTCCCCTGAGCGAGGAAGAGACCCTCGAGGTGCTCTCCATCCACAGCGTCGCGGGAGTCCTGACGGTTAGTCGGATCGTGGATTCACGCCCACCCTTCCGAGCGCCTCACCACACCATTTCGAGCGTGGGCCTGGCGGGCGGAGGCAGGGGTTTCCCGAGGCCGGGAGAGGTGACCCTCAGCCATAGGGGGGTGCTTTTCTTGGACGAGTTGCCGGAGTTCCGGAGGGATGCCCTCGAGGTCTTGCGGCAGCCCCTGGAAACGGGGACGGTGACCGTGTCCCGCTCGCTGATAAGCACCACTTTCCCGGCGCGTTTCCTCCTGGTGGCGGGAATGAACCCCTGTCCCTGCGGTTATCTTGGCGATCGGAAGAGGCCGTGCACATGCCATCCTTCCCGGGTGAGGAAGTATTACGGGAAGATCTCCGGGCCCCTCCTGGACAGGATCGACATCCAGGTAGAGGTCCCAAGGTTGACGCCTGCGGAGTTGCTGGAGATGCCGAGAGGAGAGACCTCTTTGGAGGTGAGGAAAAGGGTGGAGATGGCAAGGGAGATACAACGGGAAAGATGGGGTGGGCCTCACGTATACAATGCCCACGTCGACATGAACCTTCTACGGGAGGCATGCCCCCTGGGACGCCGGGAGAAAGAGTTCATGTACAAGGCGGCCGAGAAACTGGGACTTACCGCCCGGGGTTTCGACCGCTGTCTCAGGATCGCGAGGACGGTGGCGGACCTGGCGGGAAGGGAAGAGATCCGGGTGTCAGACCTGGCGGAGGCGGTCCAATACAGGGGCCTGGACAGGCTCGTGTTCACTGCGGCGTGAAGATCGCCGTTCTCGAAGGGCGATGGTGGTCGTGGAACCGTATGGACTCCATCGAGGAAGAGCTCGAAGGGCGGGATGAACAGGATCCTGTTGGTCCAAAGAGAAAGAGGGAGGTTTTCCGTGATACCGGTGATCCGTTTCTCCGGTAGTGGGCGCCAATGTCAGGTTTCCCGCGATATTACGGGCGCCATCCCAGACAGGATTTCGAAAGAGGAGAAATGACACGGATCGTAACCGGGGGCCAGAGCTCGTGGGGAGGTGATACCGAGGTGGTTATAACGGACCGGGAAAGGGCCTGCAGAGCTCTTCTTAGCGCGCTTCCGGGCATGAGCTCGCTGGCCCTGCCTTCTTCCCTGAGGATGGCGGGATGCGGGGAGGCCCTGTGGGAGGCGATAAGAAAGGGCTCGGTGGAAGGGCTCTGTCTCGCGGTCGATCGCCTGTCGGAATGGAAGCGCTTCCTTTCCGAGAAGGATCCCCTGGATTACCTGGAAGAGCTGAACAGAAAGGGCGTCCGGGTGCTGGTTCCAGGAGATGGTGAGTACCCTCGTCTTCTGGGCGAGATATACGACCCTCCCCCATTGCTGTTCGTGCGGGGCAACAGGTTGCCTTCCCCGGATGAGCGTCCCTTTATCGGGGTGGTGGGCTCTCGGAAATGCAGTGATTACGGAAGGGAGATGGCGACGGCCCTGACGAGCTCCCTGGCGGGGAAGGGAGCGGTCATAGTTTCAGGGGCCGCTTACGGCATCGACGGTTGGGCTCACCGGGGATGCCTGGACGCCGGGGGGTTCACCGTGGCCGTTATGGGGTGCGGAGTGGATATACCCTATCCGGCCTCCCATCGGGCGCTCCTGGAGGAGATCTCCGCCAAAGGCGCGGTTATAAGCGAATACCCTCCCGGGACCGGTCCCGCTCCGTGGAGATTCCCCCACAGGAATCGAATAATCGCGGGCATGTCCCACTTCCTTTTGGTGGTTGAGGCGGCGGAAAGGAGCGGGGCCCTTATCACGGCCCAGTTTGCCCTGGAAGAGGGTAGGGAGGTGGGAGCCGTGCCGGGCCCGGTGAACAGTCCCCGGTCAGCCGGAACCAATTCCCTCATACAGAAAGGGGCAAAGTTGGTGGCAGGCGAGGATGACATATGGGAGGAACTCCCGCCCCATCTTCTGAGAAGATGCGCCGGGCTTGAAACTTCGTCGAAGGGGGATAGGCTTCCAGGACCCCTTTTCCGCGAAGGCCAAAAGAAAGGCGGATTTGACGATGTGACCTCGTCATGGGGCCATGAAAGGATGGAAGAACCGCTGGTCTTCAAAGGAACAGCGAACGTTAACCGTCGATGCAGGGGAGAATCGGGAGAGGAAGCCGTTGGCCCGGAAGAGGACCGACTGGGGGGAATGGAGAAAAAGGTCTTAGAGAGTTTAGCGATGGGCCCGAAGGTCCTCGACCGGCTGGTGATCGAGTTGGGGGAATCTCCGGGGGAGATCTTGAGTTGCCTTGCCGGGCTCAAGGTCACGGGCTTGGTAACCGAGCTGGCAGGAGGCCGATATTCCCTGGCGGTCAACGCTAAGGGGTTCTTGGCTGGGTGAGGTCGAGGGATATCCGGAAACCGGGGAACGCTGGGACCGTGAAGGACAAGAGCCTTTGATCTCGTCCGTTTTCGTGAGCGGCATTTCGCCCCGGACTATTGACAGGACCCATTGCGGGTTATAATTTAACATTAATCACAGTAAGCAACATAAATCATTATAATTAACAAAGACAACAGCATGAACGGGGAAATGGGGGAGTTGGATATTTTGGTGGATGAGTATATGACCTTTTTGGGGAAGGAAAGGGGGCTTTCACCTCATACCCTGAGGTCGTACTCAGTGGACCTGAGGCATTTCTGCCGGTATCTGGAAAAGGCCGGAAGAGGCGACGTGGAGGGATTGAAGGCTGTCGACCATCGGTTCCTCCGCCGCTATCTCTCTTATCTCGAGACTTCCGGCTACGGCAGGGCCTCTATCGGGAGGAAGGCGTCGGCGGTGAAGGGTTTTCTCCGTTTCGGATCGGAGAGGGGATGGATCGCGGGGAACCCAGGAGCCGTCCTATCCCCTCCCAGAAAGCCCCGAAGGTTGCCCAGGGTGCTGAAGCCCGAGGACATAGAGGCGGCAATGGTAAGGGCGGCGGATGAAAGCCGCGAGACCTTCCTGCGGGACGTGGCGATAGTGGAGCTCCTTTACGGTTGCGGACTCAGGGTCGGCGAGCTGGTGAAACTGGATCTCGGGGACGTGGATTTCCAGAGGCAGGAGATCAGGGTGCTGGGAAAAGGCGGAAAGGAGAGGGTGCTCCCGGTTCACGGCAGGGCCATGAGCGCCCTGAAGGTCTACATGGAGGAGGAAAGGCCGGAGCTTTTACGGAGAGCCTCCGTCACCACCGAGGAAACGGGCGAGCCTCTCTTTGTGAACCTGCGAGGACGGAGGATGAGTGAAAGGGCAGTGAGGAGGGTGATTTACCGGGTTTTCGGCGTCCAGGAGGGAAGGAAAAGGGTTTCCCCCCACACCCTCCGTCATTCCTTCGCCACCCACCTACTCCAGGGGGGCGCGGATCTCAGGGTGGTTCAGGAGCTGCTTGGTCACGTTGATATGAATACCACCCAAATATATACTCATCTGAGCAAAGGTCAGCTGAAAGAGGTTTACCGGCACACCCATCCCCGCGCATGAAAACCTCTTCTGACTTTGGGAGAGACGATGTGGAGATGTTGAACACGGCGGATTTCTACCGAAGAGGGGCGAGGTTGGACGAGATCCAGGACGTCAGCGAGGTTTGGAAGGAGTATAAGGAAAAGGGATCGCAGGAAGCCAGGGAGAAGCTGATACTGAACTACGCTCCCCTGGTGAAATACGTCGCTGGCCGTATTTCCTCCAACCTACCTCCCAACATCGAGTACGCCGACCTGGTGAGCTACGGGATATTCGGCCTCATCGACGCCATAGAGAAGTATGACCCGGCCAGGGGCATAAAGTTCGAGACTTACGCCATAGCCAGGATAAAAGGGGCCATCATAGACGAGTTGAGGTCCATCGATTGGGTTCCCCGTTCGGTCCGTTTCAAGGCCCGCGAGCTGGAGAAGGCCTTCATGGAGTTGGAGAACGAGTTCAAGCGGGTCCCCACCGACGAGGAAGTCGCCGCCCACCTCAACATGTCCCTGGAAGACTATTACAACCTTCTGCAGCAGATGAGCTTCGTGTCCATGGTCGCCCTG
>JBBFMI010000031.1:0-13264 GCA_037478635.1 Candidatus Geothermincolales bacterium
CCCGGCGACCTCGGGGCAGGCGATGAGCGCCTCCCGTCCCGGGTCCGCTACCTGGTTCTCCCATCCCCTCAACCATCGGTCCCACCCTCTCCGTCCGCAGTCGGCTGCACCTCCACGATCTCCTCCGGCTCCAGGGGCTCCTTCCGCTTGCCGTATAGTCCGAGGAGCCTTGCCACCTCCCGTAGATCCTCCTCGGTGAACCTGGCATCCGGCGCATAGGGACGCCACAGGGCGGTAGGCCCGGGCCTTTCCCTCTCCTTGAAGACGCGGTCCCCCTCCCGGTAAAGCTGCCAGAGCCGCTCGTTCTCCGCGTGTTTCCGCCCCAGTACCAGGAGATTGCCCCGCAGCCAGAACTGCCTTCCCACCTTGACCAACTCCACGTCGGCGGCGTCAAAATCCCTTTTCGCCTCCATGAGGACCTTCAATCGCCGGGAAAAGCCCGGGTCGGTGAGGAGACATCCACCGGCCGGGGTCTGGTATTCCTCGATCCCCCATTCCTCGGCCAGCCTCATCTGCGTCTTCCTGGACCTGCCCTTTATGTCCAGGAGCTTTTCCCGGTCCACCCAGCCAAGGACCTCGGGGCGGGTGGGCGGAAGCAGCTTTGCCGAAAGCGGCCGCAGCAGGAGGTCCCCCGCTCCCGAGAACCTGGCCACCAGCTCCAGGGCCTGGCGGTTCTGGGATTTAGGCCTCTCCCCCAACACTTCCCCGGTGGCCAGGAAATGGGCTCCCAGCTCCTCCATCCTCTCCAGGGCGACTTTGACCATGAGGATATGGCAATCGATGCAGGGGTTGAGGTTCTTCCCGTAGCCGAAGCGGGGGCTCTTGACCACCTCCAGGTGCCTGTCCGTGATGTCAACCACTTCCAGGGGGATGCCCAGGATCTCCGCGGCCCTCCGACCTCCCCCGCTCCCGAAGAACGGGGTGGTAAAGGTGATGCCCACCACGTCCACTCCCAGGCGGCGGAGCAGCTCGGCCGCCAATATGGAATCCAGGCCGCCGGAGAGCAGCACCAGAGCCCTGGGCTTGACCCCTCCGCCAGATCCACTCATCACTTCCCTCTTGTCTTCCATTTCCAAGCCCTTCGCAAGCCTTGGCCTCGTCTCGTTCCAACATAGACCGTCAAGGGCCGTACATCCCCTGACGAATCCAGGCGTTCCGCGTTCGGTCGGATCCTGGCGCGATCCGTCCGACCTCCGTCACCGACCGGCGGTCCAGGTCGAACGGGAATCCCTTTCCGACATTCCACATCGGAAGGCTATTATATTACCGGCCAAAACACCGATGCATGGGTCAAAAGGGTACGCAGTGGCCGGCTCAAACCGCGGACGCTCCCCTTGATCACCCTGAGCCCCACGAACTCTCGGTTCGCCAAAGTCTCCAGTGCCACCGAACATCTCAAGCGAAGGCGCCGCCGATCACCAGGCGCACAGAAGGGTTGTCTTGGAAAGTGCGCCAGATCACCAGGGGGCCTTTCGGGGAAACGAGAGATCCTGGACAGAGATCCTGGACAGATGGGAGCGTGGAGTTCGTACCCGCAGAAGATCCATCACCGGGGACCTTCGCCCCTGGCGGGGAACGCCATCCAATAAGGGGTCGTTGCGCCCGAACCATGGGGCTTGAGATTCACCCTTCCGGCATCTGGATAATAGACGACAGGGGAATCTGATTCGCGATCGTCATCGGGTATATTGGGCGACATAGGGCGAAGGGACGCACATCCCCGCGCGACGTGCCCAAGAAAGGGGTCAAAGGTCGGGGGTATTGGCGCCCGAGAAGCGGCGGTGGACCCCCGGGAAGGGAAGTCGGAAAGGAGGCGCTTCCTCGATATTGCGGAAACGCGCGCGGGGAAAGTTTGCCGGTGGCGGCCGAGGTCTACCGCCATCAAAGGTGGAGTCACGCCGGTCTCCATGGGGTCGATCGAGGATAGCGCGATGCTGCCGCATCGGGGCGGGACGCCCGATGAAGGGGGTCCAGGGAAAGGTTCTCCTGACCAATCAGGGCGAACATGAGCACACCCAGCGGGCAAGCGAGACCGACAAGAGGGGGATTGCGGAAAGTCTTCTCCGAAGCCCTCGTCGAGATGGGAAAGGGGAAACCGGTGGAGGAGGCCTTGGTGACGGCCTCCCGTAGAGGATCGAGGGAGGAGACTCGAAACACGCTGTGGGCAGCATTGAGCCTCTTCCTCCACGTGAGGGAGAGTACGGGTTGGGGCCCGCTACGCACGGTGAGGGAACTCTCGTCCCACCCGGAAAGGTGGAAAAATCCATACCTGGAAGAGGTCGATCTCCTGATGAACCTTTCCCCTGGAGTCCTGTCCGAACTCTTCCGGAAAGCCGAGAAGAGGCGGGAAGCCGGTTACTCCCTGGAAGACTCGCTGGAGATGGCCTCGGCGGCCATGGACCCGGACTCGGCAAATCTTCTCTTCAGAACGGCCCTCTTTCTGGTCAAAACGATCTCTTCTCTACGGGACATAGGGGAAAACGCCGCCTTCAGGGAGATGAGGGCTTCGGCGGCAAAATCCCTTTGCCTCAAGGAATGAGCCGGTTTGCCTCCCGCGGGACGAAACAGGGGCACGGAAAACCAGGAGGGGCACCCCCACCCCAGGCCCTTGACGCCGATACCGGGTCCACGAAGCCGAGGGTGACTCCAGGTCCTTAAAGCCCGAGGGGGCGAGATCCCAAAGCGTCCCCCATCGAGTCCCGTTCGGATGGGGAGCTTCGCCGGTTCCAGGCCGTCGCATTGTCCGACAGATCACCAAGACCCGAGCCCCGTTCCGACGGGAAGGGCGGCCGGTTCCAGGGCAAGCGTTTCCGGGTTTCGGTGAAGTTGAAATAACCTCTCGGAAATCCCGTTCCCCTTTCGACCCCTGAAGGCCGAAAGGCCTTCTGGATCCTCACCGGGGAATCGGCTGGGCGAGCAAGCCCGGCCCAGCCTATCGAGGGATGCCGATACCCGTGAAGTCAACCGGCGCGAGAAATCCCCGGGAAGGGTTCAAGGGAAGGCTCCCGGCAAGGTAGCGAAGTGGGCGCGATCCCGCGAGGACATCGGGTTGGATCCCCGTCGTCCCGGGTGAAGGCAGCCTTTGGGTGGGTCACATGCCGGCATGGCTCAGGACCGTGGCCACCGCCACCAGGATCACGGCGAGGGTAAGAAAGATGTTCACCGCTCCCAGTATTATCCCCACCACGGCGTACGTGTCCCCCTCGTATAGGTGGGGGCATTCCTTTATGCGGTTCCTTCCGGCTATACCCAGGACCAGGGCCGCTATGGCGGGGAGCAAGGGGATGATGAAAAAGCTCACCAATCCGCAGATGAAGGAGGCGAGGGCCATGGGCTCTATCCTCCTGGGGGGCACCAGGTAAGGGGGATAAGCATGACCGGCGGGGTTGTAAGCGGGTCCGGGACTCACGCCCCTTTTAAGGTCCCACCCGCAGTGGGAACAGTAAGCGTATCCCGCCTTCAAGACCTTCCCGCACCGGGGGCAGACCACCATTCCACCCTCTGCGTCAAGTCGATCCACCGCTCTCCTCTCCCTCTTCCTCCAGCTTGGCCAGGATCTCCAGGAGCGATTCCACCTTCCTCGCCCTTTTCTCCAACCGCTCCTCGTGGGTGGCCCGGAGCACGTTGCGGATGGTCTCGATAAGCTTCATGGGATCGAAGGGCTTCGTCACGTACTCGTCCGCCCCCTTCTTCCAGCCTTCGAAGATGTCACGGTCATCGGACCTCGCGGTGAGCATGATCACGGGCAGCTCCTCCGTCCGGGGATCGCTCCTCAACCGCGCCAGGACCTCAAAACCGTCGATGCCGGGCATCATGATGTCCAACAACACGAGGTCGGGCATCTCCCGGGAGATCATCCTCAGGGCCGTTTCCCCGTCCAGGGCTTTCCAGGAGACGAAACCCTCGATCTCCAGTATGGTGGCCAGAAGATTCACCATGGTCTCATCGTCGTCGACGATGAGGATCCTCTCTTTCACGTCTACCCCCTCGTCCACTCTCTTCTCGATTCCGGGCGCGCCCCGTTGATTCAGCACTCGGGCGCGCATGCTCGTATATGATACCATCCATTTCCATGGAGATTGAAAAATGCGGACGAGCCAAGGGAAAGCCCGGGGAAAACCCCATCGAGAGCGCTTCCCATCACGGTGGCTCCCTCTCCACCTCCCGGCTCGGCGTGAATGGACTCGCGTCCCCCGTCCAACGGGAGGGGGAAGGCCTCCCGGGGAGTGCCCTTCTCGTTATCCCCACTCCCTTGGAGGCCCTATGTCTCCTCCCGTTCTTCCGGGCACATAAGCGCGAAGGCGGCCTGGCCGTCCTATCGTCCCGCTGCAAGCCCGACGAAACGGTGCGTCACCTGATACGGCCGAAAGCGGGCTCCCGTTCGATCAAGGCTTTCCACCACGTTTACCTGCATCTCTGTGGCATCGGTCCCGACAGGGCCTTCTCTTCCACGGCCGAAGCCATCCGGTCCATACGACCCCACGCGGTGGTGATGGCCGGGACCTGTGGGGCCCTGGATCCCACTCTCGTCGTGGGCGAGCTGGTGATCTCCTCGGCCATCATCCCGTCCTCCGACCTCCTGCTTCCTCGGAACGGCGGTGCCGGGACGACCTCGGACCGACAGGATCCGGGAAGGCGCGACGGGTATCCCGGGCGCCCGGCACCTCCAGGCATGGGCAGCTCGGGAGACCCCCAGGCCTTGATCGCCGAGGCATCGCTGGTGGAAAGGGCGAGGTGGGCCTGCCTCGAGGCCGGGCTAAAGCACCGGGTAGGAACCATGATGACCTCGAGGGTGCCCGTCTTTTCCCGCCATCGCCGCCTCAAGCTTTGGGAGACCGTGGGTGCCTGCGCGGTGGACATGGAGGACTGGCCGGTGGGAATATTGGCCAGGGAGACGGGCTCTCCCTTCGTGACGATAAGGGTGGTCAGCGACACAGTGGGGTTGGACGACCCGGGCTTGGAAAGATGGCTAAAAACCCTGGGGTCTTGCGGCCCCAAGGCGAGGACGGCGCTCGGCATCCTCTCCCGTCCGGGGTCCATCCCCACTCTCGCCCGACTCGGGATCGGCATCGCCGTCGCGCTCTGGAAACTGGGACTCTTCCTGGGAGCTTTCCTGGCAGAGAACGAGGCCTCCGGCCTTCCTTCGCGGCCTGAAGGCTAACCTCCACGGGCTTTCAACGCGAAGCGTTGAGCGGCAATGGGCTGCCGTCAGTGTGAATGGGCATCTCGAGGCCAATAAGACACCTGCCTTACCGGGAGCGTGCCTCTCTCGCCTGCCGGCCTTCCGCCAGAGGACCGTCCAACCCGGTCAGCCTTCGGCCTTCCAGCCATTACCGGGATGGTAGGTGAAGACGGAAAACGTGGATACGTCCCATGGACAACCCCCAAGATCGGGCATATATTTTAACCAGCCCGGATCAAATCCCTATCGATGCAAACAGGACCTGGGGTGAACCGTCTCTCCGATGAAGGCCGCGGATCGGACCGGGAGGGGTGGGCATCATGAGGAAGGGGGCTAGGGAATCGGCGGATTCGAGGTCCCCCGCGCGCGGCTCTGGAAAGGAGACGTCAAAGGCAGCCCTTCGGGACCGTCCCCTGGCCGCGATGTTGGGCGTCACCGGAGCGGGCACCGTGGCCTTCTGGGCCCTCTTCTTCGCCGGAAAGATGAGAGCGACGGAAACGCCTCAAGACGAGGCGTTCGAGAAGGCCTTTCCCCTGGCTGACGCATGGATGTCCGCCTGCTGCCTTCTTGCGGCCCGCGCTCTCTGGCGGGGAGAGAAAAGGGGGGTGTTCTATTCCACCGCGGCGGGAAGCAGCCTCGTCTTCCTCTCCCTGATGGACATCCTATATTCCCTGGAGAACGGGAAGTACTGGCCCCTGGACCGGGACAGGGCCCTCATGCTCGGGATCCACCTGTGGACTCTTTGCACGGGGGTCTTTTCCCTGGCCCGGTCCTTCAGGCGCATAGACGGACCCGTCGCCCTGGCTTCCCCTTGAAAGCCGCTCGCCCCGATCGCGGTAAGGGGTCACCGAGAAATTCTGCTCCATCCGGAAGAGGATCGAGGGCGCGCAGCGAATCCCCCGCCCTTATCAAGCGATTGCGAAGCCGTTGGTAACACGGCAACAGGGGGCAACTTTACCGGGGCGAGATATTTCATCCCCGTATCTGCCGAGCATGACGATCACCTTCCCCCGCCCTTCCTTCCCAAGTATCCTTCCCAAGTATTAATCTAATGGTTAATCTTAGGACGAGGCTTCGGAGGATGCCCTTTGACCTGATGGCGTTCCACGTGGACCGAGTCCCCTTCGGAGGTACGAAGACATGGAAAAGATCGGCATTCCGGATCAACGCAGGAGAGCCAGGAACGGGAAAACCCATGAAGGCAAGAGGATCTACTCGCTGGGCGTTGCCCTGCTCGCGGGATCAATCCTGTTGCTCTGCGCCATCCTGTCAGCCGGATGCGGCAGCGAGGCCGTCCCGGAATACAGGGCACGGGTGACGGAGATCCTCTCCGGACTTAAAAATTCTCACGGGGAAGGGAACCCGGGAGGGGAAGAAGCCCATCCCGACCCCGGCCACGATGCAGGTCACGGGCCCGAAAACGGGACCGCCACCGATCTGGAATCCTTGAGAAAGGCCATCGTCGAGCTGGAGGAGGTGAGAGTCCCGGCTGGCTGGGAGGAGTTCCACCGCAACCTCCTCGGGGCGCTATCTTCCCTGGTGCCCGAGTACCACGGCGATGAGCATGCCGCCGAGGAATCCCCCGAACACGCCCTCGAGCACGGGGAGGAAGGCGGCGAGACGGGCCTGCCGGCGGCCCATACGGAAGAGGAGCCGAAGGCCGAGGAACACGCCCCCGCCGAGCATCCGCAAAGCGACCACCCTTCCCCGTCTTCGGGGCACTGAAGCCCATTCCCGACGAGGTGGCGGGTGAAGTTGCAACCGGCCCCGCGCCTGTGATCCGAAGGCCAGGAGTAAAGGCCAGCTGAACGACGGGTGGCGCAAGGGGAGCCTAAAATATCGGCCGGAAAGAGGCCTGCTCGCGAGGGAGGGATGCCCACCAGCCCACGGGTTGAACGCCAAACCGCGTATCGAATGGCCCTGGAACCGAGTCGTGGAAGCGAAACGAGGCGCGTGGAACGCGCCAGGAGGTGACGGACACCGAGGAGGGAGGCAGTAGATGGAGCAGGAAGATCTCTACAAGAAACTGGCGGAGCGCATTTTCATGCACGGAAGCAGGCTAATCCCTGAGCTCTTCCGCATGATTGCGGACGAGGACGAGGCCCATCTCCTGCTGGCCACGCCGGGCACCGCCGAGCAGCTGGCCGAGCGCACGGGCAAGAGCGTGGAAGAGGTGGAGGCGATGCTCTCCACCCTCTTCCGCAAGGGCCTGGTGTTCAAGTCCCAGAAACCGGAGGGCACCATCTACCGCATGTGCCGGGACCTGGTCCAGTTCCACGACGCGAGCATCCTGTGGCCGGAGGCGCCCAGGGAATATCACGACCTCTGGAAGCGCTACATGGAGGAGGAATGGCCTGACTTCGCCCGCATCGCCGCCCAGCTACCCAAACCTTTCTCGCGGGTGATACCCGTCAACCAGCCGGTGGAGGCCAAACAGCGGATCCTGGCCTACGAGGACGTGGAGCGCATCATCAAGGAGGCGGGAAGCGTCGCGGTCACCAAGTGCACCTGCCGACTGGTGGAGAGGAAGTGCGACAAGCCCCTGGAGGTCTGCCTGCAGGTGGGAAAGGCGGCCGACTACAACGTGGAAAGGGGAACCGGCCGTAAGCTCACCGTGGAGGAGGCCCTGGAGATCGTGAGACAGGCGGAGGAGGCCGGGCTGGTCCACGTCACCATGAACCGGGCAGAGGACACCCATTTCATATGCAATTGTTGCGAGGATTGCTGCATGTCCTTCAGCCTCATCAAGAAGTACGGACTCCTCCTCTGCGACCCCAGCCGTTTCCAGGCCGAGGTCGACGAGGGCGAGTGTTCAGGCTGCGGCACCTGCGTGGACCGTTGTCCCTTCGAGGCCATCAGCCTGGAGGAGACGGCATCGGGAGAGAAAGCCAAGGTAAACTCGGAAAAATGCATGGGCTGTGGCCTGTGCGTCATAACCTGCCCGGAGGAGGCCCTGAGGTTGAAGGAGGTGCGGTCGCCCGACTTCATACCCTCCTGAATCCCATTCCGACTCCGAAGTCCAGTTATGGACCGGGTGTCGCCGTTTGACGGCTCGTCCTTTTCGATCCGTGCCGGTGGCCCAACCTCGATCACCGGCCGGCAGAGGAAAAGCGGCGGCCCGAGCCGGAGGCGGTTCCGTCCTTGAGCCGCTAACCTCCGGGGCTTGGGTATTCCCGTAAAGCCTCCTGGCCTGGCGTGCTCGAGGCCGCGCTCACGGGGCGAGAGGTCATCCCCGAGCCGGGGACTGGCCCCGTCCATGCGGGGGTTCACCCGGGACCACCACACGGGCCACCTTAACGCGCTTGCCGAGGGGAGTCCTGCCGCTTCCCGCCGAGGGATTCTGCCGCTTTCCTCCGGGGTATAAAGCCAAGGCAAAAAGCTCGCTCGGAAAATGCGAACGCGGACCGATCACGGCAAGGCCTGGTCCCTGGGCGACCCCTCTAAGGGAGCGCCATGATCCCTCTAAGGGAGCACCTTAAGAAGTGGAGAGGTCACATCGGAGATCGCCCGAGTAGCCTGGCGACCACCTCGATTCGGGCCAGCTGTACTGGCTTGCCGGAAGACCGCCCGAGCATAAGGGTAGCCCGCGCGTAAGCCCGCCGGGAAGCCATTCATCGACCCGCGCACAAGCTAGCCGGGGTGCCTTCATCGATAAAGTTCGCCCAAGCATGCGAGGGAACCCGCTCCATACCCGCCATTCCCACGCGATGAGAGCATCCGGTGGCCTGGAATACGGGGGGCGCCGCCCAGTCCCGCGCTGCCCATCCTCGCAAGGAAGCACTATAAAAGGGGCGGCCCGATGGGCCGCCCCCTGGTTCCTTCCCGGTCAACCCTTACGGGTTGAGCCATACCGCCGCGTTGGTCAGGCAGTACTCTCCCCTCTCGGCCGTCTTGCACCGGATGATGATCTTGTCGTCGGACTCCTTCCACATCTCGGTGACGATGGTCTCTCCTGGGAACACGGGCCGGCTGAACCGGACCTTGATGGCCTTGAACTTGGCCACGTCATAATCGCAGTACTCCCGCAACACCGCCCTGGCGGCGAAGCCGAAGGTGCAGAGGCCGTGCAGGATGGGCCGGTCGTAACCCGCCAGCTTGGCGATGTTCGGATCGATGTGCAGGGGGTTGTAGTCCCCCGAAAGCCGGTATATGGCGGCCTGGATGGGGAGGGTCTTCTCCTCGGCCACCTTGTCCGGCTCCCTCTCGGGAGGCTCGTTGCCGGGCTCGGGGCCCTTCTCGCCGCCGAAACCGCCTTCGCCGCGGACGAACACGCCGAACACGTTGTAGAAGATCACCTCGCCGTTCTCGTCCACGGTGTCCACCTCGAGCTCGATGAGGGCCCCCTTGGTCTTATCGTACACGTTGGCTATGCGGGGCTTGGAGATGAGCTTTCCCGAGGTGGGGATGGGGTGCTTGCGTACCTCCAGGTACTGCTCCCCGTGGAGGATCATCACCGGGTTGATGTTGATGCCCTCCACGGAGATGAGGCCCATGAGGGCCGGGAAGGGGGGTATAACCCCCATGGTGGGGAGCACCTGGAGTCCGTTCTCGTAGATGAACTTGAGCTCCTCGGGACGCTCGCCGGCGCCCACCCCCAGGGCGTAGAGCATCACGTCCCTGGGCTGGTAGACGTACTCCATGGGAGCCAGTTCCTTGCCGATCACCGACAGATCTATAGGCATAAGATCATCCCCTCTCTACCTATCACGCCTCGCCATGAGGCCCTGACCTCTTTACCCGCGCCATCAGCCGCCCAGGTTCAGATGGGACAGGGCATTGAGGGTGTGGGCGGTGGCGTTCTCTATGGGCTTGGCCCCCTCCAGGGAGACGATCTTGTCGATGTTCTCGTCGATCATCTCCACGGTTATGGGCTGGCTCACGTCGAAGCGCACGCCCGGTCCCTCCACGAAGGCAGCGCGGCTGAAATACCCTCCGCCGGCGACGAAGGTGTAGCCGGAGAAGGTGCACCGCTCGGAGCAGGCCCAGACCACCATGGGGGCCACGTACTCGGGCTTCAGGATCTCCACCAGGTTGGGGGGCATGACGGTGGCGGTCATCCTGGTCCCGGCGATGGGCACGATAACGTTGCACATGATGTTGTACTTGGCGCCCTCCTGCTTGAGTACGTGCATGAGGCCCACGATGCCCATCTTGGCCGCGCCGTAGTTGGCCTGTCCGAAGTTGCCGTACACGCCGGCGGCGGAGGAGGCGGAGACGATCCTCCCGTAGTTCTGCTCCCTCATGTACGGCCAGGCGGCCTTGCAGCAGTAGAAGGTCCCGTTGAGGTGCACCTCGATGACCTTCTGGTAGTCCTCGAGCTCCATCTTGAGGAAGCTCTTGTCCCTGAGGATGCCGGCGTTGTTGATGAGGATGTCGATGCGCCCGAAGTTGTCGATGGCGGTCTTGATGATGTTCTGGGCCCCCTCCCAGTCGGCCACGCTGTCATAGTTGGGGACCGCTTCGCCGCCCATCTCCTTGATCTCGTTGACCACCTTCATGGCCGGGGTGGCATCGGAACCCGTCCCGTCCACGGCGCCACCCACGTCGTTCACCACGACCTTGCAGCCGTGCTTGGCCAGGAGCAGCGCGTACTCCCGTCCGAGGCCTCCTCCGGCCCCGGTGACCACAGCCACTCTCCCGTCAAACCTTACCTCGGCCATATCACCCTCTCCTTTCATCTCCTCGGGCAACTGCCCCTCGCTCACGTCCGGCCCACTTAGCGCCATTCAGCGCGCTGATCCGTTGTTCCCGCGATCACGAAATCCTGGAGGCTCCCATCCTGCTACAACCCCGCCGTTGACATCACCTCCCATGAGAATCTCGCTTTTGGTCCCCGGAACCTCGCCATCCACGAAACACCCTCGTCGATCGCCGATTCCATAGATCAAAAGTCCACCAAGCAATGGGGCGAGTTTATTATATTCAGCAGAGTAACCTAATACCAGACGGTAACATGCGGGCAGAAGTGGGCCTCCTCTTCACGCTGCCCGTAAAGCCCGATAATTCCCCTACCCCCGCGATCTCTCCGGTCTTCACGGCCTTTATCCAAGCTCTGAAGACGAGTCCTTTCCGGAGCGTAACCAAGTCATACCGGATGCCACGCTTGATATTATCACATGCCGGCTTCCAGGTCATAACGCGAACCTCCCAGGTGCGAACGGCAAGTATTGTCCCGTGCCCTTCGATTGCGCGGAAACGGAGACGGTCGCGCCGATACCGGGCTGGATCTCGCGGACAACCACCGTCGGCTGACCCTGGATTCGCCTCAGGCCCTGCTTATTCTTGCCCTGTGCTATCTTAGATGAGTTAGGTGAGACGCCGAAGGCAATACTGTCTCGCGACCCGGTGTCGCCCTGGAAGCGAAAAGGGGTGCGCTCTCATCCGCGGGCGACCCGGGAAGCTGGATGAGAACGGCATGGGCATTCGCGGCATGGCCGATGATGTCCCTGCCGGCAACCGGGCAGGGCTATGCCAGCGCAACAACGTGGCGTCGGGTTAGAGGATGATTGGCGAACTCGCCTGGCGGGCTGCCCGTCGAACGGGGAGGGACTCATAATGCAGGGTTCCCGGTCCCGGGACTGCCGGTGAACGGGTGCCGGGCGGGTGAGGAGGAGTCAAAAGAACCGAAGGGGTTAAAAGCATCCGGGATCGAGGGTCCATCAAGATGAACGGGGAAAATATGGTTTCAATCGGACATGCGTCAAAGGCGACACGGGTCCACCGCGACCACCTCCGCGGTCCAGCATCCCGCACGCGGAAAACAGGAAGGGGTCGGACCGGCACACGGGTCAAAAAGGCGCTCAAACCCTCGGTGGCCCTCGCCCTCTCGGTCCTCGTCCTGTTAACCGCCCTGTTATGGGCGGGTTGTGGAGACGGCGAGAGCGATGGCCCGGAAACGGGCGACGCCGTCCCCGAGGCCCGGGAGCTGGAAGTCCGGACGCTGGCCCACGGGATGATCAGCCAGTACGGGAGGGGCGACGAATCGGCGACCGAGGACGAGACCAGGCCGGAATGCGAGGTCATAACCAGGGCCGAGGACCTGGAGATGCTCCTTAAGGTGGCCAGCCTCCAGGAGGAGATACCCCCGGTCGACCTGGAACGGGAGCTGGTGCTGGCGGTCCTCCAGGGGCCTAAAAGGACCGGGGGATATGCCGTTTCCGTCTCCCGGGTGACCCAGAAGGGCTCCCTGGTGGAGGTGCGGGTGGAAGTGGTAGAGCCCGAGCCGGGAAGCATCACCATCCAGATCCTCACCAGCCCGTATCACCTGGTGACCCTGGATAGGGATGCCTTCAATCCGCGGGGACAGCTCCGGTTCGTGTTCTTGGACGAACAGGACAACCTCCTCGAGGAAGTGCTGGCCGAGGTTTGAACCGCCGGCTAGCTTCCCCTCTCCCGCGCGGATGCTCGGCCCTTGGGCTCCCGGCACTTTTGCCGGTGAATCTCCAGGCCACAGGGAACCGGGATCTCCCCTCCTTTCCTACCCACCATATTCAGGCCCTGGAATCGCCCTGGCTCCCATGGGGCAGGCCAATGCATCCCCGCCCAATGCCGCACGTCAAAGCGTCAAATCGCTCACCCAACCAATCGATTAACCCGGTAAAGGTTTTTTGCCGTCAACCAGTAAGGGATAATAGGTTAGTACGGTGAAAGCGGAGTCCGCCGGGCTGCGGGAATCCAAGCCTACGGGGCCACAAGGCATGACGGGGCGACGCGCGTCCGAAGTTAGATAACCGAAAGGAGATGAGGATGATGGTGGTGAAATGCCAGGGCTGCGGCAGGGAAGTCGAGGGTGGTCGCTTCTGCCGGTTCTGCGGCACGCCCCTGCCCGAAAGTTAGCAGTCAGCGGGATCGGAACAGTCCGCTCCACCTCAAACCGGGACAGCCGCATGGGCCTCACCGGGGCCGACCGCCCCGACGCCTCCCCATGGGTAATCGGCTTGAAGCCAGGGCTAGACTCCGGTGAAACAGTCAACTTTGCCGCTCTGCCGCTCACAATTGCCCCCGAGGGCGCAGTGGACGACCAGTACCGCGCTTTTCGTCAATACATCCACGCCTTCCTTCTGCCGCTGACAATTGCCATCC